>DASWZK010000032.1:0-5153 GCA_036404515.1 Candidatus Limnocylindrales bacterium | reverse complement strand
AGCCGCGGTCGGGATCGGCGAGCTGATTGTGGTTGGTCACCTCAAACCAGGTCCACGAGCCATCGGAGCGCCGATGGCGCAGCCGGACGGGCGGCTGAACGGTCCCCGGTTCCGAGAGCATCTGCATCCAGCTCTCGATCGCTCGATCGTAGTCCTCGGGGTGGATGAAGTCGAGCGAGCGAAGCCCCACCATGTCCGCTGCGGTCCAGCCCAGGATTTTCGTGGTCGCCTCATCGACCTCGAGGAAGACGGCCACCTCGTTCTTGCGTACCCGGGCCATGCGCGGGGGCGTGGGCCCGATCTCCGGCAGCCTTGTCAGCGCGGCCGCGTCAGCCCCGACGACCATCCCGACGTACACGCCGTGGCGGGCGCGGGCGTCAACGTAGTGGATCACCGCGGGCCGGCCGGGATCCAGCGCGAGGCGCACCTGCGCGGTGGCACCGCCCGTTTCCCGCGCGCGCTCCCAGGTGGAGATGACACGCTCGCGGTCTTCGGAGATCACTAAGTCGAGCACCGAGCGAGCCTTGAGCACCTGCTGGCCTGCCAGGGGGACCGACGCCGGCATCGGGACGAAGACCCCGTCGGCGTTGATGGCTGCGACGAACGCCGTAGGGTATTCGACGAGCAAGGCATTGAGCGCGGCGTCGAGTGCTTCCGGGCTGAGTAGTGTGGGCTTGCCTGCCATGATCTCCGTCACATTACGCCGCGGTAGCCTGTGAGTGGGCGACGCCGCGGACCCTCGTGAGTCCTCTCGGGCGGGGCGTCAGGTCGGCGTCGTGGGAATCCTGGCCACGTCCGGGCGCGTCACCGACACTCCGGACTCGACTACGGGACCCGGGAAGTCCGACTCGACCACGGAAGGCCCGATGAGGCAGTTTCGTCCGATCCGCACGCCTGCCGGGATCCGGGCTCGTTCGCCGACCACGGTGATGCCGGTGCACAGGTGCTCGGGCTCGTCGACGTTGGGAGTCCCGAGGTCGTCCCCGAAACCGACCACCGCTCCGGCGCCGACGTGGACGAACTTGTCGACGATCGCCTTGTCGACCACGGCACCCGGGCCGATCTCGGTGTCGAGCAGCACAACCGAATCGCGAACCAGGGCGCCCTCGTAGACCGTCACGCCGGGCGACAGGACCGAGTTCACCACGGTGCCGTTGACGATGCAGCCGTGGCTGACCAGCGAGTGGCGCGCAATCGCGTCCGGGCCCATCTTGGCCGGCGAGCGTTCCTCGGAGCGAGTGTGGACGAGCCAGCTCCGGTCGAACAGGTCGAGCTCGGGGACCAGCGCGGTCAGGTCGAGGTTGGCCTCCCAGTATGCCTCGATGGTGCCCACGTCGCGCCAGTAGCCGTCGAAGCGATGGCCGAAGACGGGGACGCCGCCGGCCAGCATGGCCGGGATGACGTCGCGCCCGAAGTCACTGCGCGATTCGTCCAGCCACTCATGCAGCGCGGCTCGGGTGAAGACATAGACCCCCATCGACGCCAGGTCGCTCTTCGGGACCGCCGGCTTCTCCTCCCAGTCCACCACCCGCCCGTCGGTGTCGAGCGAGAGTATGCCCATGCGGGGCGCTTCGGCCGGCGGCACGGTGCGAACGGCGACGGTAACGGCCGCGCCGGTCCGGCGGTGGGCCTCGATCATCGGCCGGTAGTCCATCTTGTAGACGTGGTCGCCGGCCAGCACGAGGACCAGCTCGGCGCCGTCCTGGTCGATCTCGTGCAAGTTGTAGCGCACTGCGTCGGCCGTGCCCAGGTACCAGCCGGTGTGCCCCTTGGACATGTACGGCTGGAGAATCTTGATGCCCCCTCCGCGCATCCGGTCGAGGTCCCACGGTCGTCCCGTTCCGATGTGGTCGATGAGCGAACGGGGGTTGAACTGGGCCAGGACCAGAACGTCATCGATGTCGGAGTTCACGCAGTTCGAAAGGCTGAAGTCGATCAGCCGATACTTGCCGCCGAAAGGCACCGCCGGCTTGGAGCGGATCGCGGACAGGCAGGAGAGCCGTTCACCGGCTCCGCCCGCCAGCACGACGGCGAGGAACCCATTCATGTCTCTCTCCCTTCCGTCTCAGCCTGACTGCATCAGCAGAAGGAACCATTCATATGATGACGCGGCCGCGCCCGTCGGAGACAGGAATCTCTTCCCTTGGGCGAGCGCGATGACGGCTTCGGTTGTCGACTCCGTGCCGTGGAGAGACCGTCTCTACGCGACCCTCAGAGCGACCGTCGGCGGGTCCCGCTGGCAAGCGTTTTCGTCCTGCGCTGACGAACGACCCCTTGCATCCGCTACAAGGTGGCGATTCCGCCATGGCCCTCGCACGATGAGGCCATAGCGTCGCGCTCTCCGGTGCCTGGACGCTCCGACCACCTGGCTACTGGTCTGAGAACTCGGCCAACGCAAGCGTCGAGTCGATCCTACGGCTGGTACAGCTCGGCTGAGGAAAGCCCGGTCGACCCGCCGGGGAAGCCTCCGGCAATGAGGACCAGGCCGTCCGAGAGCAGGGTCGCGGTGTCCGAACGGCGAGCAGTGGTCATTGAGCCGGCCGGGCTGAAGGTGCCGGAGTTGGGGTCGTACAGCTCGGCCGACGCGAGAACTGCGTTGCCGCCGGGGAAGCCTCCAGCAACGAGGACGCGGCCGTCCGACAGCAGGGTAGCCGTGTGGTAGGCGCGCGCAGCGGTCATCGAGCCCGTCGGGCTGAAGGTGCCGGTACTGGGGTCGTACAGCTCGGCCGAGGCGAGACTCTCCGCGGAGTCACCGAGGCCTCCGCTGACGAGGACGCGGCCGTCCGAGAGCAGGGTGGCCGTGTGGCCGTCGCGATCGATGGTCATCGAGCCGGTCGCGCTGAACGTGCCCTTCTTGGGGTCGTACAGCTCGGCCGCGGCGAGAGCGGTTGGCCCACCGCTGGCATTGGAGGTGCCGTCCGTGCCTCCGACTATGAGGACGTCCCCGCCGGGGAGCAGGGTGGCGGTGTGATCCTCGCGAGCCGTGGTCATGGAGCCGGTCGCGGTGAAGGTGCCGGACTTAGGGTCGTACAACTCTGCCGAGGCTAGAACATTGCCACCGTCGTCCTGGCCACCAGCGATCAGGACGCGGCCGTCGGAGAGCAGCGTGGCCGTTTCGTCGACGCGGGCGGTAATCATCGAGCCGGTCGCGCTGAAGGTGCCGGACGTCGGGTCGTACAACTCGGCCGAGGCGAGAGCCTCCGCGGAGTCATTGCTGCCTCCGGTAACCAGAACGCGGCCGTCGGAAAGCACGGTCGCGGTGTGAGCCTCGCGGGCGGTAGTCATCGAGCCGGTCGCGCTGAACGTGCCGGTCGCCGGGTCATACAGCTCGGCCGAGGCAACGGCATCGCCCGCGTTGTCCTGGCCTCCGGCGATCAGGACGCGGCCGTTGGAGAGCAGCACAGCCGCGTGGTTCATGCGCGCGATGGTCATCGAGCCGGTGGAGATGAACCCAGGCGTCGGCGATGGTGAGCCAGCGGGAGCCGGCGTGGCGCTCTGGGCCGTTCCAGGCAAAGTCGTGACGGCCGGCGTCGAAGTCGCGCCGGTGGTCGACGATCCCGTCGCCGCGCTTCCGGAGCAGCCCGAGGCGATTACGGCGACGAGCAGGCCTGCCAGGCCGAGACCGGTTGCCCGAGAGACCGGCCCGCGGAGAAGCCTCGCAGAACCGGGTCCGGGCCACGTGAAGGTCCGGGCGGTTTGAGAACGAATCGTCATCTTCTGGCTCCCCCTGGCGGTGCCTCGTGTGAGCGCCGACTCCTATCTCCGGGGCCGAAACCGATGGCCCCCGACCGCGACCACCTTAGCATTGGCCAGCATGCCGGCAGTAGCGGCCGGCCGGTCCGGAACCAGGACCTTCTCATACAGGCTGGCCCGCCACAGCCTTCCCGGCACGTCGACATCGCCTCGGTGCTCAAAGCCGGCCGCCTCGTAGTAGGTGCGGATGCGCGGGTTCGCCGCCATGCAGTCCAGTCGAAGGCAAACCGCGCCGGACATCCGCGTCAGCACCTGGGCATAGTCGAGAAGCGACCGGCCCAGGCCTCGATGCGAGCGCCGCACGGCCAGCCGATGCAGGTACATCGCGTAGTTCGGCGGCTCTTTCGGCCGCTCGCCCCAGAAGGCCGGGTCGGTCGGTTGCAGGCTGAAGGTCCCGACCGGCATCAGGCCGTCCCAGGCGAGATAGCACGTCCCCACCGTCAGGCCGGCGCGGATCCGCTCAACCGGGAAGGGCCGCGGCCACTGGCCGAGGCCCCGGCTCTCGAGCCACAGGGCGGCCTCGTCGAGGATGCCGGCCACGAGATCTACTTCGCCCGCGCCGGCGGTGAGGACCCGGATCCTGCCGCCTTCGAGCATCCAGGCTTCGTCGGGGCCGACGGATCCAGTCGACTCCGACTCGGACCGGAGTTCGGGGTTGCTCATGAGGTCACCGTCCCGTATCGCGCCTCCCCCTCCGCGTCCCATGCCCGCGCACAAGAACTCTAGCGTCCCGGTCCCATGCCGGACAATCGAGCGGCTGCGTTGGGGGCCTCTTGATCTGGGGCGGAAGATGAGCGGCGACACGATCGATCGGCACGGCGAGATCATCCGGCAGATGTGGTGAAAGACCGGAACGAGGCGCAGGAGGCGCAATGCCGTCTCTGGAGAACTACGAAGCACGGCCCCCGGGTGGAGCGCCCGGGGCCTGGGCCCCGGTCCTGGGCGGTGCGATCGAGGCCAAGGGTGTGATCTATGCGGGCAACCGTTGCCCGCACTGCTCGTCACGCCTGGCCAAGCTCCCGGTCAGGAACACCAAGTGCCGCGCATGCGGGCGGCCCATCGTCCGGATTCGGGGCGACGACTACGTGGTGTACCTGCTCCGAGAGGAGGACGCCGGCCCACTGCGCAAGGAGATGGACGCCCACCGGGCTCTCACGCACATGTCAGAGCCAGGCTGGCGGTGGGACCCGGAGGCCCTCCGCGGGCTTCGACGTGTCTGGATGGTCCGGTACTCCGCGCTCGGCCTTGGCGTGCGCGTGGTGCTCTGGACGAACGCCAACGCCCCATGCGGCCCCTGCCGGTCACTGGGCGATACGGTCTTCGAGCCGGCGAACGCACCCGAGCTTCCCCTGAGGGAGTGCCGGAACTTCTACTGCAACTGTCGCTACCAACCGGTGATG
>DASWZK010000031.1:0-18871 GCA_036404515.1 Candidatus Limnocylindrales bacterium | reverse complement strand
CGGCGTGCCGTCTAATGCGACCGCCGTCACCGGCAACGTCACCGTCGTCAACGAGACAAACGGCTGGGCCGTCTTCCTCGGACCGGTCCCGATCGCGAGCCCGACCACCTCCACGATCAACTTCCTGAAGGGCCAGATCGTCGGCAACGGCCTGACCGTCGCCCTCGGCTCGGGCGGCACCCTTTCGGCCACCTACCTCTCGACCGCCGGGGCCAAGACCGATCTCGTCTTCGACGTCAGCGGCTACTTCGCGCCGTAGCCGGGCGCACGGCCGGACGCGGCGCGGGGAGGCGGGAGGTCCCCCTGGTCGCGCGGGACCCCTCATAACCAGTACTCTACGCACCAGACTCCACCGCAGTCTTCCAAATGGGTCACTTGGTCCTGGGACCAAGGCGCGATTGTCCGGTACTCCTCAACGTGACAGGCTGGGCAGCCAGAAGAGCTCGCAACGCCTCAAATAGCTGGTGCTCGCGGGCCCTGCAGGTTCGCTGCCTGGCATCAGGGAGACCTAACAATGCGAAAGCTCGTCCTCGCACTCGCGATCGGACTGCTGGCATCCGCTGGCGGATGGGGCGTCCAGAGCGCTGCTGCCGCCGCCCCGGGAGCCAAGGTCGTCATCGTGGTCGGAGCGACCCAGGCCGTCACAGCGTCGTATCGCGCCGACGGCGACGCTGCGGCAGCCGTCTTCGCCAAGTACACGAGCAACATCGTCAAGGTGTACTCGCCCAACGCCACCTGGGCCGCGGTCCAGGCCGCCGCTCAGGGTGCAAGCGTGCTGGTCTACCTCGGACACGGCAGCGGCTACCCGAACCCCTATGTCAGCTACCTGCAGCCCAACGCCGACAACGGCATGGGCCTCAACGCCACCGCCGGAAACGGCGACAGCGACCTCAAGTACTACGGCGAGAACTACATGGCCCAGCTCAACCTGGCCCCGAATGCCGTGGTGATCCTGAATCACCTCTGCTACGCCTCTGGCGACAGCGAGGCGGGCAACGGCCTGCCGACTCTCGCCGTGGCCGAGACGAGAGTGGACGGCTACGCATCGGGCTTCCTCCGTGGCAACGCGCGGGCCGTGATTGCGGAAGGCCTCGGGAGCATCGCTCCGTACATCACCGCCCTCTTCTCCACGCACGAGACCATCGACCAGCTGTGGAAGAGCGTGCCCGACTTCCACAACCACGTGACGAGCTGGGGAAGCACGCAGAACGCCGGGTTCACGTCGGAGATCGACCCCGACATCGCCAATCCCCAGAGTGACGGCGACTACTACTACCGGTCCATGGTCTCGTTGCCGGGCCTCACCACCGATGAGGTGGTCCAGGGTGCCACGACCCAGGTCGTTTCCGGCGCCACCTACCACCCGATCACCCCAGCCCGCCTGCTCGACACCCGCTCCGGGGTCGGCTTGAGCGGCAAGCTCGTCGCGAACACCCCCCGCACCTTCCAGGTCACCGGCCGCGGCGGGGTGCCGTCCAATGCGACAGGCGTCACCGGCAACGTGACCGCCGTCAACGAGACGAACGGCTGGGCCGTCTTCCTCGGGCCGAATCCGATTGCGAACCCGCCGACGTCGACGATCAACTTCGTCAAGGGCGAGATCCTGGCCAACGGCCTGACCGTCGCCCTGGGCTCGGCTGGCACCCTGTCCGCGACCTACATGTCCACTGCCGGGGCCACGACCGATCTCGTGTTCGACGTGACCGGCTACTTCACACCGTAGCCGGCGCCGGAGGTCCACCTTCCGACGGGACTGCCCAGGCGGCCTGGGTGAAGTTGGTTTGAACCGGGGCGCGCTCCTTGAACAGGAGCGTCCAATGCGCCGGTACGGGGTACTTGTCGAAAGCCATCTCGACCATGTCGACCGGATTGCGCCATTTGCGCCACTGCTTCAAGTAGACGAGGCCGCCTCGGGCCGCGCGGTCGAAGGTGCTCAGATACCGGGCGACCTGGGCCGGTG
Source organism: Candidatus Limnocylindrales bacterium (assembly GCA_036404515.1). GTDB lineage: Bacteria > Chloroflexota > Limnocylindria > Limnocylindrales > CSP1-4 > Fen-1039. The sequence continues at coordinate 16,911 of DASWZK010000031.1, read as the reverse complement.
TCATTTCCTGAAGAGAAGAGATCGTGAGAGCCAGATCGATCGAGCCTTCGGGCAATTCCATGGCCTCCTCAGGGCTCAGGAATCTGAGCCTCCGTGGCGGGAATAGCTGAGACAGGTACCAGCGCGAGATGCTGATTGCCGGCTCGATGTCGACGATCGTGTACGTAGCGCCAGGAAACAAGTTCATCAGGGCGTAGGCGGTTCGCCCATATCCGGCCCCAAGCTCCAGGATCGACCCCGGTGTCCGGCCCGCCAGGGCGCGCCCGATGGCGGCGGCCTCGAGGGCCGTGTTGGCCAGGTCCTGGGATATCAGCCTGCCGCGCCAGGTAATCGGCAAAGGCTGCCCGAGCGACGGTTCCGGTAGCCTCGTCACCTGCAGAGGGTCGTTGCGCTCGGCGTACAGCCACAGCAGCCTCACGGCGAATGCATAGAGCCAGCGATCCCGCCGCGGCCAGGAGTGCACGCCCGACTGCTCGACTGAGATGGCGCCCGGCGGCTCCGATGCGTCGGTGTCGCTGCCTTTGCCTGAGCTCGGCCAGCGCACGTTCTCCCACGCTCGATCCGACAGATCTGCAGGGGTGAGTGCGCAACGCAGCAGGTCGGCGCGGGAGGTGTGTCTGAGCAGGAACCGCATCTGCTCGCTGCGACGGATCGAAGCCCAGCTCCATCGCCAGTTGAAGTATCGGAACGACTGGTTCCGCTTGATCGCGTCGGGGCCGTACTCGTGGAGGTCGCGGCGGTGTTTCTCGCCGAGCTGGCGCCAGAACTCATCGGGCCGGTAGGCGTCTGTCGGTTCCTTCACCGACCGCTCCTCTCGCGGGCCGACCACCAGGCGGTGGTTTCTTCGATTCCCTGGCGGAGGCTGTAGCGCGGCTGCCAGCCCGTGGTCAGCAGCCGAGCCGGATCGCCCGTAGCCGGCCACTCCGTCGACTCGAACTCTTCCAGGGCCCCGATCCGGAGCAGCTCCCCCCGGCCGGTTGCCCGGGCGATCTCCTCGAAGACGTCCCTCAGTCTCACGGGCGTGCCGGTGCAGATGTCCACCCGGCCGCACAGGCCGCTCTCGGCGACCCGGCACAGCGCATCGGCGACGTCGGCGACGTGCAGGTAATCGCGCGATTGCGTGCCCTCCGTCACGTCGATCCCCTCGCCGTGAAGCAACGATCGAATGATCGTCGGGACGACCCGCCGCTCGTTTTCCCAGGGCCCGTAGAGGTAGTGAATGTGGGCGCAGGCCGCAGTCATCGATCGGTCTGTGAAGCCCAGGGCGAGACGGTGCTGAGCCGCCTTTGCCGCCGCGTAAACCGTCGGCCCGGGAATGTCGAGGTTCTCGAGGCACGTTCCGGCCAGGACGACCCGGCGGCAGGTCTCGCCCTCGGCCAGTGCCTCGAGGAGGTTGATCCCGCCCCGGAGCGAAGCAAGGTTCTCGGGCACCGCTCGAAGGTACGAGCGCGGCTCGGCGTACCAGGCCAGGTGGATGGCCGCCGCCGGCGCGATCGACCGAATCGTGGCGCGAACCCAGGCCGCGTCGGACAGGTCGCCCTCGCGCAGCTCCAGTTGCGACGCGACCTCGGCCAGTCGGTCTCGAGGCGCGCCCGGCAGCGTCATGCCGTGCACTTCGACGCCTCGGGCGAGGAGCGCCCGGGCGACGTGCGCCCCGATGAAGCCGGTGGCCCCGGTCAGCAGGATGCGCATCAGTGCTGGCGGACACCCCAGTCGTAGGGGATGTCGTTGTCGAACGGGTCGAGGCGGATGGAGCGGCTCGGGTCGTGAGGATGGGTGCAGCAATTGGCGACGATCGCCGCCTTGCTTCCCATGCCCTTGAAGCCGTTCCAGATGCCCGGCGGAATCTGCACGAGGCTGTAGTTCTCCGGACCCAGGAAGATCTCCATGAGTTCGCCTTTCGTGGGCGACCCTTCCCTGTCGTCGAACAGTACGAGCTTGATGCGGCCGTGGATACAGGCGTAGTTGAGGGTCATCTCGGCGTGCTTGTGCCATCCCTTCACGACGCCCGGATAGACAGTGGAGAAGTAGATCTCGCCGAACTCGATGAAGTGCGGGTCGGTCCGCTTGAGCATGTGCAGGACCGTCCCGCGCTCGTCTGGGATCCGCTTGAGGGGAACTACGAGCACGCCATCGATCATCGTCACACCAACGTCGGCTTCGGAATCGGAATGATGAACCTGCCACCGAGGCGCCGGTACTCGGCTTGCTGGGCCAGTATCTCGTCGGCGAAGTTCCAGGCGAGAAGCAGGCACTCCTGCGGCTTTCGAACCAGCAGTTGATCGGGGGCGACGATCGGAATATGCACCCCCGGCATCAGGTGACCCTGCTTGTGGGGGCTCCGATCGACAACGAACGAGATCAGGTCGGGGCCGAGATCGAACGCGTTCAGGAGCACGGCGCCCTTGGCCGCGGCGCCGTACGCGGCGACGGTGTGGCCCTGCGATCTCAGGCCGCCCAGCATGGTTTGCAGCTCCCGTCCGAGAGCTTCCACGCGACCGGCGAAGGTGGCGTAGTAACCGGGGCGGCAGAGGCCCACGGCCGTCTCTTCGGCGAGAAGCGAGCGAACGGCTTCGCCCGGTTCGGCGGCTCCGGAGTGCATGGCGAAGACGCGCAGCGATCCGCCGTGGACCGCGATGCGCTCGACGTCGACGACGCTGAGCCCGTTGCGCTCGAAGAGGCTCGAAAGCGCGGTGAGCGAGTGGTAGAAGACGTGCTCGTGGTAGATCGTGTCGAACTCGAGCCGCTCCACCAGCTCGCGCAGGTAGGGCGTCTCGATCACGGCGACGCCGTCCGGTTTGAGGATCCGCGCGATGCCGGCCACGAAGCCGTTGAGATCGGGCACGTGGGCGATGACGTTGTTGGCGTGTACGACGTCCGCGGTCCGGCCGCTTCTCGCCAGCTCGTCGGCCAGGTCGCGCGTGAAGAACTCGGCAAGGGTGGGCACGCCGCGCGCGGTGGCGACCTCTGCGACGTTTCGGGCGGGATCGATGCCCAGGACCGGCACGCCGGCACCGGCGTAGTGCTGCAGCAGGTAGCCGTCGTTGCTGGCCAGCTCGACGACCAGGCTGTCCGAACCTAGGCGCCGCCCGACGATCAGCCGCTCGACTATCGCGCGGGCATGCCCGACGAACTCGTCCGAGACCGAGGAGAAGTACGTGTACTCCCGAAAGAGGAGCTCTGGCGCGACCGTCTCGGTTATCTGGACCAGCCAGCAGTCCGGGCAGTAGGCCAGCGCCAGCGGGTAGCGCGGCTCGGGTCGGGCTAGGTCGTCTTCCTCGAGAATGGCGTTGGCGAGCGGCATCTGCCCGAGGTCGAGTACGACCTCGAGACCGGATCTTCCGCAGCCCCGGCAGGCGGTCCGGTTCATGCGGCGGTCTTGAGGTGGCCGCGATACCAGTCGATGGTCTCGCGCAGGCCCGACTCCATGGTCGTCCGAGGTCGCCAGCCGAGGAGGCGCCGCGCCCTGGCGGCGGAGACGCGTTGCTCTGGGATCTCCTTGAGGGGGAGGCCCAGGACGACCGGCTCCGCTTCGGAGCCCATCAGGGCAAGGATCCGGCGGACGACGTCGATGACGGGCAGCCGGACCCCGGCGGCAAAGTTGAAGGCCGTGCCGGCGATCTCGGGTCGGTCGCCCACGGCTTCCGCCAGGGCCACGACCCCGGCGGCGGCGTCTTTCACGTACAGGTAGTCGCGGACGTAGGTCCCGTCGGAGCGGATGACGGGAGCGTCACCCTCCACGATTGAGCGGATGGTCCCGGGGACGATCCGACTCCAGTTCAGGTCGCCGCCTCCGTAGAGGTTGCCGCACCTCGTGATCGCCACGGGCAGCCCGTACGTGTGGGCGTACGTCTGGGCAAGCAGGTCCGTGACCGCCTTGGACGTGTCGTAGGGATGGCGAGGCCGGAGCGGGATGTCCTCCCGGTAAGGCCGTCCGGCGGAATCGCCGTACGCCTTGTCCGACGAAGCGACCACGATCCGGCGGGCGCCGCCCACGTTGCGGCACGCCTCCAGTATGCTCCAGCTTCCCTCGATGTTGTTGCTGAAGGTGTCGACCGGGTCTTCGATCGCCGGTCCCACCAGGGTCTGCGCTGCCAGGTGGACGACCGTGTCGATCCGGCGGCCGCTCAACAGGTCACGGAGCAGAGGCGTGTTCCGGATATCGCCGTCGATCCGCTCGACGCCCTCGGGCGGGATCGTGGCGCGCGGGCCGTCCCAGGCGATGTCCAGCCCCAGGATCGATGCCCCGGATGCGAGAAGGTCGCGCGCGACCCATCCCCCCAGCAAGCCAGCCGCCCCGGTGATGAGAACCGTGCGGCCGAACCAGGGGCCGCGGCGGCTGTCGTCTCCTACCGCCACGTTGCCCACGGCGCCGTCTGAGCGGCCCACAGCGCCCGCAAGTAACGAACGTCGCGCAATGTATCCATCGACTGCCAGAAGCCTTCGTGGCGGTAGGCCCCAAGCCTGCCCTCGTCCGAGATCCTCTCGAGAACGTCGGCTTCCAGGCTCGTCTCGTCTCCCGGGATGTAGTCGAGGACCTCGGGCTCGAGGACCATGAACCCGCCGTTGATCCAGCCCTCGCCGATCTGCGGTTTCTCGGTGAAGCGCACCGAGCCGTCCGCCTCGAAGCTCAACCCGCCGAATCGCGAAGGGGGCCTGACCGCCGTGACGGTGGCGAGCTTGCCGGAGGAACGGTGGTATTCGACGAGGCGCTGAAGGTTGACGTCGGAGACACCGTCGCCGTAGGTCAGGAGGAATGGGCCGTCCGCGAGCCAGGTCCGGAGCCGTCCGACGCGACCGCCGGTGTTGGTGTTCAGGCCGGTGTCGACGAGGTGGACGGTCCAGGCGTCTCGCTCCGGCTCATGGCGCTGCACCGCCCGACTGCCGAGCTCAACGGTCATGTCTCCGTTGAGTGAAACGTATTCCACGAAGAACCGCTTGACGTCTTCGGCCCTATAGCCCAACGCGATGGCGAATTCCCCGAATCCGTAGTGCGCGTAGTGCTTCATGATGTGCCAGAGGATGGGCCGGCCGCCGATGTCGACCATCGGCTTGGGGCGCGCCTCCGTCTCCTCTGACAGGCGTGTACCCTGTCCTCCGGCAAGGATGACTACTCTCACGCCGACAATTATGCCCGATCAGGAACCCCGGGCGGACGATCGGTCGGGCTCCAGCGGAGGTCTCGGTTGGACCAGCGCGCGCCGCTCGTCTCGATCGGCATGCCGACCTACAACGGTGCTCGGTACCTGGCCCAGTCGCTCGACTCGCTGCTCGGCCAGGACTATCCGAACTTCGAGCTGGTCATCAGCGACAACTGTTCGACCGATGAGACGGGCGCAATCGCGCGTTCGTATGCCAAACGGTCCGACCGGGTCTTGTATGTTCGCCACGAGACTCACGTCGGCGTCTCGGCCAGTTTCAATCGCGCGCTTGGGCTTGCCCGAGGCACCTACTTCATGTGGGCAGCCGACCATGACCTGTGGGAGCCGACCCTCATCTCTCGGTGTTTTGCGGCGCTGGAGGCCGATCCGGCGGCTGTGCTGGCTTACCCGCAGAGCCTCTTGATCGATGGTAACGGGGCCGTGATCGAGGAGATGGACGACCAGATAGACCTCGATCAGCCGTCGGCTCTGGATCGCTACAAGCGTTTGATCTGGCGGTTGGCCATCTGCAACATGATCTACGGCGTGGCCCGGCGCGAGGCGCTGGTCGCCACCGGGGGCTTTCCCGACGTGTTCAGTCCTGATCACTTGGTGCTGGCACGGCTCGCACTGCGGGGCCCGATCCTGAGGGTTGGAGGCCATCTTTACCTGCGCCGCCAGAATCGCCCCCCGGAAACGGCCGACGAGGATCGCAAACGCAGGTTGGATGCTCTGTACCCGTCAAAGGCCGGTGATCGTGCCTCGATGCCGGCGAGTCACCTTTACCGCGACCTTCGTGACCTGCACATCCGGGCCATCCGCGAGTCTTCGCTCTCGGTCGCTGAGAAGCTCGACGGTACTGCCGCGACCCTGGCGTGTTTTCGCGCGCGGTTTGGCGTCGACTCAGCAATCGTCGGGCTGCTTCTAGCGGGAGCCCGAGTCACCCGACAGAGGGCGCGCCTGGATCGCCGGTTCGGCAACGGAGCCTGAGCAGGTTGTGCGATCGGCCGCTGCACAACGGCCGGGTGGGCTCGGTCCGCGATGTCAGGAGCGGGCCAGGCGGGTGTCAGCCTCGGCGGCAGACAATCCCGGCCGGCATCACCTGCCGGTGCCGCTCAACACCGCGGGTACCGTCCGGGCGATGATCTTGAAGTCGAGCCAGAGCGACCAGCTGTCGATGTACTCGAGGTCCTGCTGCACCCAGTGGTCGAACTCCGGGCTGCGGCGCGCGCCGACCTGCCAGAGGCCGGTCATCCCCGGCTTCATGGACAGCCGGCGGCGATGCCACGTGTCGTAGTTGGCGACCTCGCCCGGAAGGGGCGGGCGCGGGCCTACGAGGCTCATCTGGCCTCGCAGCACGTTCCAAAGCTGAGGCAGCTCGTCGAGAGACAAGCGCCGGAGGAAGCGGCCAACGCGGGTCGTCCGGGGGTCGTTGGCGAGCTTGAAGGCGTGCCCGTTGATCTCGTTGTGGTCGCGCAGCGCGCCGAGCCGCTGCTCCGCGTCGGCGGACATGCTCCTGAACTTGAGCACCCTGATCGGTCGTCCGTGCAGGCCCACTCTCTCTTGACGGAACAGGACCGGGCCCTTCGAGTCGAGCTTGATCGCGAGCCCCAGGACGGCCATCAGGGGCGACAGAACGACCATCAGCACGGTGGCGCCGATGATGTCGATCAGTCGCTTGACGGCCAGGCTCACCGCGCGATCCGGGCCATTCGCCAGCGAGTACACGCCCACGCCGTCGACGCTCTCGAGCTGGCTCATCGTGAGTACGCGCTCCACAGGGGCGACGGGGATCCGCACGACCTTGCCTTCCTGCTCGCAGACGTAGACCGCCTGCTCGATCAGCTCCTCCATCGAGAAGGGCAGGCATATCGCCACCTCGTCCACGATCTGGCTGTGCAGGACCGCCTCGAGGTCGTCGATCATGCCCAACAGGGGCCGGTCGAGAACGACGTTGTCCTCCGACGCATCGGCTTTGAGGTAGCCGATCACGACCAGACCCAGGTCGGCATGGCTCTCCACCAGATCGGCGAAGGCCACCGCGCGGGCGCTGGTGCCCAGCACCAGCATGTACCGGACGTTGCGCCCGTGGTCGCGCGCAAAGACCAGGATCTGCCTCACGACGACCCGGATGCCGATGGCGGCGGCGGCCAGGGACGGGAAGACCGCGATCAGCAGCAGCCGGCTTACATTCGGCAGCTTGAAGAAATACAGCATGCTCAGGGTGAGGGCCAGCTGGACGAGAGTTGCCCGGAGGACTATTGCTATGTCTCCACGCCTGGTCCATCGAGCCCGACTTCGATACAGGCCGTGGATCCACAGCACGGCGATCCACATGCCGATGAAGACGGCCGCGGCAAGGCCGGGGTCCGGCAGGGCGGCATTGACGTCGGACGCCCATCCGGACATACCTCCGAATCGGAGATTCGTCGCGCCGATCAGGACGGCCAGCGCGAGCACGATGTCGGCGGCCGCGAGAGTCAAGCGAAGTGCCGCGCCATAGCGGCGGATCATGTGCCTTCCCCTTCCTCCATGGGCACTCGAGTGCACTCCGGTCCAGAGGGTGAGTATCCCTCGCATCCCGCAGAGTCGCAACCGCCGGGCCCCCGCGTGGTTGATGCAGCGGCCTCGACCTGGACGCGCATGCGCCCACCACGAGAGTCGCCGGTCCGGCTTTCGCTGGTCGCCCCGCTCTGCTTCTTGTAGGCTGGCTCCGCAACGCTCTTCAGCAGGACGGAGCACCGGCCCGATGCCCTTCGAAATCGAACCCACCGCGCTCGACGAGGTCAAGGTCGTCGTGCCCAAGCCCATCCGGGACGGCCGCGGGTTCTTCATGGAGGTCTACCGGCAGGATCTCTTCACCGAGCTCGGGCTGCCCGATCGGTTCGTCCAACTGAATCATTCCCGATCGAGCCGGAACGTGGTCCGCGGGCTGCACTTCCAGTGGGATCCGCCGATGAGCAAGCTCATGCGCGTGACCGCGGGTCGGGCCTTTCTGGTTGCCGTCGACATCCGGGTCGGGTCGCCGACGCTGGGTCGCTGGGTCGGTCTGGAGGCGAGCGCCGAGGAGCCGCGCCAGCTGTGGGCGCCCGCTAGCTTCGCCCGTGGATTCTGCGTGCTGTCGGATGTCGCGGAGATCGAGTACCTGACGACCGGCACCTACAACGGGGCCGCCGAGTCCGGGATTCGCTGGAACGACCCGGCCATCGGCATCGAGTGGCCGGTCGCCGACCCGATCCTCTCCGCCAGGGATGCGGCTGCCCAGAGCCTCGCCGAGTGGCTCGCCCGACCCGAGGCCGCCAGCTTCCGGTACGCGCCCGACCGGGCCGGAGGCGCCGCGAGTTGACCGCCCGCCCGGATGTCCTCGTGATAGGGGCAGGGATCGTCGGGCTCGCCACCGCCCGGGCGCTCCTCCGCTCAAAGCCCTCGTTGAAGATCACGGTCGTCGACAAGGAAGCGACGATCGCAGCCCACCAGACCGGGCACAACTCCGGCGTACTCCACGCTGGGGTGTACTACGCCCCTGGCTCGCGCAAGGCGCTCATGTGTCGGGCCGGCAAGGCCGAACTCGAGGCCTTCGCCGCCGAGCACGGCATCCCATTCGAGGGCTGCGGCAAGCTCGTCGTTGCCGTCGACGAGAGCGAGACGTCCGGGCTGGCCGATCTGCTGACCCGCGCCCGGGGGAACGGCGTCGTCGGTGTGGAGCTCGTGGCCCCGGATCGAATGAAGGAGATCGAGCCCCACGTCGCCGGGGTCGGAGCCCTGTGGTCCCCGGAAACGGGCGTCATCGATTTCCGACGAGTGGCCGAGGCTCTCGCGCGGGAGATCGAAGCCGCCGGCGGCGAGATACTCCTGGGCCGGCGTGTGACCGCGATCAGCGATTCGCCCGGCGAACGTGTCGTCGAGACTTCGGGCGGACCCATCGCGGCGCGCGACCTGATCGTGTGCGCCGGCCTGCAGGCCGACCGGCTGGCGGCGATGACCGGAACGCCCGGTCCCCGGATCGTTCCGTTCCGGGGTGACTACTACCTGCTCCGGCCCGAGGCCGCGGCCATGGTCAGAGCTCTGATCTACCCGGTTCCGGACCCCCGCTTCCCGTTCCTGGGCGTCCATTTCACGCGCCGGATCGACGGCGAGGTCTGGGCGGGTCCCAATGCCGTCCTCGCCTTCGCCCGCGAAGGCTACCGCCGGCGCGACATCAGTCCGGCAGATATGGCTCGGGTCCTGTCCTATCGAGGGTTCCTGCGGGTTGCCGGCGCGTACCTGTCCGTAGGCGTCGGCGAGATGTGGCGCGACTTCAACAAGCGAGCCTTCCTCGGCGCGCTGCGGCGGTTCATCCCGGAGCTGACTGCCGCCGACCTGCTGCCGGGTCCGTCCGGGGTTCGGGCGCAGGCCATCGATATCCGCGGCGGGATGGTCGATGACTTCGTGATCGGCGGGTCCGCGCACGTCCTGCACGTCCAGAACGCGCCGTCGCCAGCCGCCACTGCGTCCCTCGCGATCGGCAGGTGGCTGGCCGATACGGCCCGCGACCGGTTCGCTCTGGGCTGAGGCCGGCCGGACCCTCGGCCCCCGGCGTCACGGCGTGGGCGCCCCCGCACCCGCCGGTGCCGCGCAATCGGTCGCGCGCGGCACATGTGATACAGTCCGCCTCGACTTGGACACTGACGCGCCGACTCCGAGGGTTCGCGGGCGATCCCCTTCGCTGGCCGCCCTTCTCTCCTTCTTGTGGCCCGGCCTGGGACAGCTCTACACGGGCAAACGCCGCCTGGCGGCGCTCTTCGCCGTGCCCGCGCTGCTCGTCCTGGTGCTCCTGGCGTACGAATTGCGCCAGGGGCCGGTGGTCTTCCTCGCGCGCTTCGCCGACCCTGCTTTCAGTCGTGCCGCCGCCGTTGTTGTGGTCCTGCTCGGTTCCTGGCAGGTCGCGGCTGTAGTGCACGCCTTCGTCAGCGGCGAACGGCGCAGGACGCGCCGGATCCTCGACACGGTCGTCCTCGCCGCGCTGGCCGTCGTCCTCGTTATCGGCTACGCCGGGACCGGCATGCTCCTGGCGCTGACCTCCGACGCCGAGTCTCACGTTTTCAACCCGGACAGCTCCCTCATCGACCTGACCACTCCCAGCCCGAATCCGAGTTCTTCCGCTCTGCCGGGACCCACGGCGACGCCGGTCCAGACGCCTTCGATCGACAGCCGCGTCACCATCCTATTCACCGGCGTGGACGCCGCCACAAGTCGGACCGAGTCGCTGTACGACTCGATCATGGTCGTCAGCTATGACCCGAAGACGGACTCGGTCCAGATGGTCAGCGTGCCGCGCGACAGCGCCAGCTTCCCGATGTACTTCGGCAACCACCCGGTGGTTCCGGTCACGACCAGGATCAACTCCGTGCCGACCTATGTGAAGAATGGCTGGATCCAGTCGCCGGACAGCCCCTACATGACTCTTGTTAAAGAGGTGAGTTACCTGGTCGGAATCCCGATCGACTACTACGCCGTCATGGACCTCGATGGGTTCGTGAAGATGATCGACGCCGTCGGGGGAATCGACGTCGTCAACCCTAGTGTGATAGACGACCCGGTCTACGCCACGCCCGCCGGCCAGATCATCGGCTTCCACCTCGCGGCCGGTCCGCAGCACCTGGACGGGGATCAAGCGCTGGCCTACGTGAGGTCGCGCCATGGAGCCGACAACAGCGACTGGGCCAGGTCGTCGCGCCAGCAGCAGGCGCTGGTAGCGCTGCTGCACAAGATGGCGCAGCCGAGCGAGCTCCTAGCCCTGCCGGGCCTCATCTCGACGCTCGGATCGAGCGTGACCACGAACTTCCCGGCTGGCCAGGTGGCCGACTACGTGGCGATCGGCCAGAACGTCCCAAGTCAGAACTTCACCGACGTCGTTCTGGGGCCGCCGTACACGATCCTCAACGTCAACACCACGAGCGCGGCCTCGACGACCTGCCTGCTCAACTACAAGGTCGCCGCGCTGTCGATCCAGCTGTTCGGCAAGGACAGCACCTGGTACGGCAAGCCGGCGCCCGCCAACACCTGCCCGTAGACCCGAACGCGCCCGGGCTAGGCCAGGGGCTCTTCGCCGGCTGCGCCCCGCAACCACATCTCGAGATTGAGGGCTCTCCACAGCAGGCTGCTGCCAACGCGGCCTGCCCTGAACGCTTCGATGGCGTCTGAGAGAGCCCCGGGCGCAAGCAGGTCCGCGGCCTCGGCCCTGGAACGTGATGCCAGCCTGCGCCACACGGGCTCGGCTTCCAGCAGCCATCGCCGCTCGGGTGGCTGGAAGGCGACCTTGTCGCGGCGCCTCAACACGTCGTCCGGCACGATCCCCTGCATCGCCGTCTTGAGGACGATCTTGCGCTCTTCGCGGCCGCCTATCTTGAGCCTGTCAGGGAGCAGCAGGCTGGCCTCGGCGAGCCGATGATCGAGGAAGGGGACGCGGGCCTCGATGCCGAAGGCCATGCTGTTGCGGTCTTCGTAGCGCAGCAGGTCGGGCAGGTTGTCCGAAGCCACGTCGAACCAGAGCTTCTTCGTCAGGAGGGTGCCACGCTGCGAGACGGGCTCCACGATCGCCTGACCGCTCGACCCGGCGGCTCGGCCGATCCATCGCGACGGCATGCGGCGCCGGTTCAGGCGCGACGGCATGCGGCGCGTCCCAATGAGGGCGTAGCCCAGCGTCGCCCGGAAAGGGCCGTGGTCCGCCATCATCGTCCGGCCCGCCTGCCACGCGGTTCGCGGACTGCGCAGAGCGCCTGCGAGACGCATTGCCGGGTATCGCACGTAGCCTCCCAGCAGTTCGTCTGCGCCCTGCCCGTCGAGCAGCACCTTGACGCCGGCCTCGTGCGCTATCCGCATCACGTGGTACTGGGCGACTATGCTCGTCGAGCCGAAGGGCTCGTCTTGCGCGCGCAGGATCCCGGGCAGCGACTCGAGGAAGAGGTCGGTGTCTGGCGTGGTCGTACGGAGCGCCACGCCGGTGGCGGCCACGACGGCGTCGACGTACGGCCGCTCGTCGATGCCCGCTTCCCTGAACTGGGCGAAGAACGCCAGCTGCGGCGTCGCCTCGCGCTCCTTGTGACCCCGTCCGGGCGCGAGCAGGCTCTTCGACCGCAGCGCGGCGGCGATGCTGACTATCGATGAGCTGTCGAGACCGCCGGACAGGCATGAGCCGATGGCAACGTCCGATCGCAGCTGAAGGGCGACGGAATCGATCAGCAGAGACCTGAATTCCTCGATCCGCTCTTCATCGCCGGCCTGCCGACCGAACGACGGATCGGTGGTCAGCTCAGGCGCTGGCCAGTAGCAGTCCAGGCGTCGCCCGCCGGGCGAGATGAGCAGAGAATGGGCCGCCGGGAAGCACTGGATCTCCCGAAAGAAGGTCCGGCTCCCGCGGCCCAGGGAACCGTCCAGCAAGTACGTCCGGACCACTCCGACATCCGGGTCGCCGGAGACCCACGGCAGCGTCCGCAGGGCCTTTATCTCGGATGCAAAGGCCAGGTTGCCCGATTCTTCGGCCAGGTAGAGAGGTTTGACGCCAAACCGGTCGCGAGACAGAAAGAGTGTTCTCTCGCGGGCGTCCCAGATGGCGAATGCCCAGATGCCGTTCAGGCGTTTCGCGCAATCCGGGCCCCACGTCGCGTAGGCGGCGAGCAGAACTTCGGTGTCGGACGAGGTCGCGAAGGCGTGGCCGAGCGGCCGCAACTCGTCGGCGAGCTCGAGGAAGTTGTATATCTCGCCGTTGAAGACGATGGTGTATCGGCCGTCCGGGGACGTCATCGGCTGATGTCCGCGCGGCGTGGGATCCAGGATGCTCAGCCGCCTCATCCCCAGGACGACCGGACCCAGTTCGTCACAGCCTTCGTCATCCGGACCGCGGTGAACCAGCCGCCGGAGCATGCGCTCAACCAGGGCCGGATCTGGGTGCCGATCGTCCAGGCTGAAGAGACCGGCGATCCCACACATGCCGCAGACTCTACAGGAAGGCAAGGGCCATCGCCGCAGGCAGCGATCCGGGTCGGCGAGTCACGCAGGAGTCTGTCGAATATCATCGATCGCGCCAGAGTCACCGGGGCCGAGGAGTGCCGTATGCCCGTTCTCGCCGAATCGGAGCAGCTCGACGACGGGCCTGACGGCCGGGGCGGAAGGATGACCCGCCGACCGGCTCCGGAACGGCTGACCCTGGTATATCTGGGCGACCCGAACAGTATCCACACCCAGCGATGGCTCGCCTTCTTTGCCGCCCGCGGGCACTCAGTGCACCTTCTCGTGCCCTCCGGCGATCGAGTCGATGAGGGTCTGGATCCGTCCATCGCCGTCCACCGGTTTTTGGCCTGGCCGCGCTCGCCAATTCGCGGCGTCTCCAGGCTGCTGACGATGCTGGCGCTCCGGCTGACGTTGCTTCGACTTCGACCTGACGTCCTGCACGCCCACTTCCTGACCCGCTACGGCTGGGCCGCCCGCCTCTCGGGGTTTCGGCCCTACGTGATCACCGTCTGGGGCTCCGACGTCTTCGTTGAGCCGGCGGCCTCGTCGGCGGCCCGGATGTGGGCGCGACGCACTCTCTCGCGGGCCGCACTCGTGACCGCCGTTTCCGAGGATCTGGCGAGGGCGGCGGTCGAGCTCGGAGCGAGGCCGGATCTGACGCGGATCGTGCAATTCGGGATCGACCCGGACGTCTTCGCTCCGGGCCCGGTGCCTGCGGACCTGCGCGCGACGCTGAATCTCGAGGGCTGCCGGGTCGTGCTCTCTCCCCGCGGTCTTCGGCCGATCTACCGGCACGAAGTCGCGATCAGGGCTCTTGTCCGATTGCCGCAGGACGTCGTATTGGTCATCGTGAAGTTCCAGCCCGATCCGGACTACCTGGCCGTTCTCGGGCGCCTCGTCGCGGATCTCGGCCTTGTGGGTCGGGTACGGTTCGCGCCGCCCGTCTCGCACGAGCACATGGCAGACATGTACCGGCTCGCGGACGTAGTCGTCTCCGTGCCCAGATCCGATGCGTTTTCGGTGACCGCCCTCGAGGCGATGGCCTGCGGGATCCCGATCGTGGTCGGAGAATTGCCAAGTGCGCACGAGGTGCTTGATGAAGTGGACCCGGACGCCATCGTGCCCGGCGACGACCCCATCGCCATCGCGACGGCCATCGAGGATCGTCTCGCCCTTTCGCCGGGCGATCGGGCCGATCTCGGACGGCGGTTGCGCGCAGCGGCCATCGAACGCGCTGACGTCAGGCGCAATCTGCTGCAGGTGGAGGGCTGGTACAGGATACTGGCCGACGGGACGGACCTGGATTGAGGCTCGGGTCTCCGCTCGAGGTTGGCCGACGTCCAGCCTGGAGGCCGGACCCGATCTCGGTGCGCCCTTGCCGTTGATGCGTCTCCTGTTTGAGCCAGCCGGGAGAACGTCTACGGATCTGTGTGCGTGCGAAATAGCGGCAGGCCGGTCACGTGCGGGCGCGCCGGCCGCCGGTCGCCAGCGACTATTCAGCGGTCACGGCGGGTCGCGCACCCGGTATCCTTAGCGGGCCGGAAGCGTCTTCGTGACCCTCCGCAGCCCTGGCGCACGAAAGGGATCAACCACTGTCAGCGACGGCAGCCGTCACCGGAGCCGAAGGCTTCATCGGTTCTCACCTGGTGGAAGCACTGGTGGAGCGAGGTCTGCGCGTCAGGGCGATGGTGCTCTACAACTCCTTTGACTCCTGGGGCTGGCTGGATTCGCTGGCGCCGGGTGTCATGGCAAACGTGGAGGTCCAGCTCGGCGACGTGCGGGACCTCAACTCCGTGCGTCGGCTGGTTGAAGGGGCCGACGTCGTCTACCACCTGGCTGCCCTGATCGCCATTCCGTACTCCTATCACGCACCGCGGTCCTACGTCGACACGAACGTCATCGGCACCATGAACGTCCTCGAGGCGGCTCGTGAGCTCGGGACGCCGCGCGTGGTCCACACGTCGACCAGCGAGGTCTACGGCACGGCCCGCACGGTCCCCATCAACGAAGATCACCCTCTGCAGGGTCAGTCACCGTACTCGGCCTCCAAGATCGGCGCGGACAAGCTCGCCGAGAGTTACAGCCTGGCCTTCGGGGTTCCGGTGGCCACTCTCCGTCCTTTCAACACCTTCGGGCCTCGTCAATCCACCCGGGCCGTCATACCCACGATCCTGGCCCAGCTATCGGCCGGGCTTGAGCGCATCTCGCTGGGCGACCTTCGACCAACGCGAGACTTCTCGTTTGTGACGGACACCGCCGCGGCCTTCATGGCCGTGGGAGATGCGCCGGCTGAGGCGGTAGTCGGGCGCGTCCTGAACTCCGGCACCGGCGAGGAGATCTCCATAGGGGAGCTGGCCGCACTGGTGTGCGAGGTCACCGGCAGGTCTGCCGAGATCGTCCAGGATGAGGCGCGGTTGCGGCCCGCGGCATCGGAGGTCATGCGCCTGGTCTGCGACAGCTCGCGCCTGAGAACTGCGACCGGCTGGCGACCGAAGCAGGACCTGCGGACCGGCCTGGCCAAAACTGCGGAATGGTTCGCCAGGCCCGAGAATCTGGCTCGTTACAGATGGAACCGGTACACCCTGTGAGCGACATGCACGCGGTCATCCTGGCCGGCGGCAAGGGCACGCGGCTACGGCCGTACACCACGACCATCCCCAAGCCGCTGGTACCCATCGGCGACGACTGCGCCATTCTGGAGATCGTCCTGCGCCAGCTGGCGGGCAGCGGCTTCGGACGGGTGACGCTCGCAATAGGCCACCTGGGTGAGTTGATCCGGGCCTACGTGGGTACCGGCGAGCAATGGGGCCTCGAATGTGATTACGCGCTGGAGACCAGGCCGCTCGGCACGATGGGCCCCGTGGTGGCAGTTCTCGACCGGTTGCCGGAGCACTTCCTCGTCCTGAACGGAGACATCCTTACCGACCTTCCGTACGCGGATCTGCTGCGGGCCCACGCGTCCTCTTCGGCGCCCATCACCATTGCGACATACAGGCGCACCGTGGATGTGGATTTCGGAGTGCTGGAGGTCCAGGACGGCCGGGTCGTGGGCTTCAGCGAGAAGCCGAAGCTCGACTACTCGGTGAGCATGGGTGTTTACGCACTCTCGAAGTCGACTCTGGCAGGCTATCCAGGGGGCGAGGCGCTCGGCTTCGACCAGCTCGTTCTCGACCTCCTGGCCGCCGGTCGACAGCCCGCTTCTTACCCGCACGGGGGCTACTGGCTGGATATTGGACGGCCGGAGGACTACGACCGGGCCAACCAGGAATTCCCGAGTCTCCGCGACCAGTTCCTGAAAGGCCGGTAGGTGGCCGTTGCGCTCGTCCTGGGCGCCCGTGGCTTCCTGGGCCGGGCGGTGGCTGCGGCCCTGGCTCGAGAAGACGGGCTGGACCTCGTTGAGTCGGATCTGCCCGGGAGCGGCAGCGGGCCTGCCTTCGCCGGCCTGGATCTGGCGGCCGACCCCGACGAAGTAGCCGCCACCCTGGCCGCGATTCGCCCCGACGTGATCGTAAACTGCGCGGGCAGGACGGCCGGCGACGAAGCTCAGCTCACGGCAGCCAACGTCGATACGGTCGAACGACTGCTGGACGGCGTCCGCCGCAGCGGCTTGCGCCCACGGCTGGTCCACATCGGTTCTGCGGCCGAGTACGGAGTCGTAACGCCGGGCCGGCCAGTGAACGAGCGCACGGCCGCTGTGCCCGTGGGGCCGTACGGCGCCACCAAACTGGCGGCAACGCGGCTGATGGTGGCCGCCCGGGCAGAAGGACTGGTCCAGGGGGTC
>DASWZK010000030.1:0-8614 GCA_036404515.1 Candidatus Limnocylindrales bacterium | reverse complement strand
GCTGGTTGCCCAGGCTAAGCTTCTGCAGCTCGTCGCTGGCGCGCTCCGCGAGACCAAACCGCGCGAGCCAGGCTCCGGTGGCGGACCGGGCCGCCGACGGCCCCATGCCGTGCAGCTCGGCGAGGTACCTGAGCTGCTCGGCAACGCGCATCTACGGGTAGAGGCCCCGCTCTTCGGGCATATAGCCGATGCGGCGACGCGCCGCGAAAGTGAGAGGAACGCCACGCCAGCGGACCTCGCCGGCGTCGGCGTTGAGCACACCGAGCACGATCCGCATCGCCGTCGTCTTTCCGGCACCGTTGCGCCCGACGAATCCGAACAGCTCTCCCGGCCGAATCTCGAGGCTCAGGTCCCTGAGGGCAACGACGTCGCCGTAGCGCTTCGTGAGTCCCTCGACTTCGAGCATCCCGTCCGCCACGGTCGGCCACCTGGGCGGGTCCGCCGGCGCGATCGGGCGCCGGCTCCTGGGCTTTGCCACGGCCATGGTAGTCGACGGCTCGCAGGACCGGCAGACTCCAGAGGCGGGAGGCGTTCAAGTTGCCTCTACCGGGGCATCTTCGATCCACCTCGGCCATCGGCCGAAGCCCCGCGGCCGAAGCCGCACGGCCGAAGCCCATCGCAGCCTCGGCGCTCGTTCTTTCGTCCCGACCTCGCACGAGCGATCGAGCCCGGGTTGGGCCCGTCGCTACTCCCCGAGAAGGATTCGGCGGAGGAGCGGACTGGGCGGCGAGCCGTGGGCGATGACAGACTCCAGGTGATCCTTGTAGACGAAGCCTGGGGTCTCGCCGAACCCACCGACGACGCATGGCGCCGGCACCGCCGATGCGCCGCGCGGATCGCCGGAGGCGACGGCCGCCCGAACACGAAGATCGCGCTCGAGGTTCCACATCTCCATCGAGCCGACGAAGTACGTCGACAGCTGCGTCGAGGTGAGGCGGGCGCGATCCCACTTCTTTCGGGCCTCCGACTCCTCCTGAAAGCCGCCCCCGACCATCAGATCCATCGCCTCCTGCTCCGTCATCGACCCGGCGTGGATCCCGACGTCGATCATCGCGTTGATGATCGCCCGCAGGTAGAACTTCCAGTGGATCAGCAGCAGGGCCGGGTCCTCGGCATGGAATCCGACATCCATCATCACCTGGGTCACGTAGACCGCCCAACCCTCGACGAAGACACCGCTCGAGAAGACCGCCCGGGCCAGGGACGGGCAGCGGTTCGAGTAGACGAGCTGGAGGTAATGGCCCGGCGTCCCCTCATGGATCGTCGTGAGGTCGATCTGCCGATCGTTCTCCTCGGCCAGGTAAGACTCAACCTGCTCCGGCGTCCAATCGTCCGGCGGCGGAGTTATGAAGTAGAACGCCTTCTGACCCTCGTCCAGCGGACCCGGCGAATCCAGCATGGCGCCGGCGAACTCGCGCAGGAACGGCGGGGTCCACTCGATCTCGAGCGGATCGTCCGGGACGGCGATGACGTCACGGCTCCGGCAGAACTCGACGATGCCGCCGTAGCTCTCGCGGCAGTAGGGCACGAGCTCCTCGGCGGCATGGTGGGCCCGACCGATCGCCGCGACGACGACACCGACCGTCCGCCCGTCGGCCGCCGCCTGGCTGCCTTCGCTCGCTGCGGTCGGAGGCAGCTCGCCGGGAACCCACTCGCCCCAGATCGTCCGGGCGATCCGGATCATCTCGCCACGAACGGCGTCGTACTCGACCCGGGCATGGGCCCTGATCCGATCCGCGGTCACCTCCGATCGAAAGGTGTGCCGCAGCTTTCGAGCGTAGAGATCGGCGCCGAGGCGGCCCTCGCCCGAGGAACGGGCCAGCAGATCGTCGCGCAGGTACGCCTCGAATCCTTCGATCGCCTCGACTGCAGCAGTGGCGGCCGCCCGGAGCCGCGGCGTGACCGCGGCCACGTCCGGCTGATCCGCGGCGGCCTCGGCCTGGGCCACGGCATCCTCGGCCAGGGCCACGATCCCCGGCAGCTGCTTGATCGCCATCTCGGTGTGCAGCCGGGACGGCGGCCGCCCCGCCAGGCCCCCGAGCTCGCGTCGCGCGGCCGCCAGGACGGCCGGCGTCCCTTCCAGGCGAGACGCAGCGGACGCCAGCCGCACCGAAAGTGGCGCGAAGTCGCGGGCCAGGAGCGGGAAGATGCCACCGCCGAGCAGGTAGACGTAGCTGAGTGCATCCCAGGCCGGCTCGCGCAGCTCCGTTTCGTCGAAGCGCAGCGCCGCCAGCTCCGACAGCAGCAGATCGCGGTCGATGCGCTCGTCCGGCGTCAGCCCTGCGTCGCCGAATGGGCGCAGCTCCGCCTCCCAGCGATCTGCGAAGGCCAGCCGAGCAGCGAAGCCGGCGTCCCCCAGATCGGGCCACTCACCGTCGACGGCGTGCATGCCGATGGCGGTCGCCGCCACCGGATAGATGTGGAAGAACTCGTCCATGAAGACGTCGACGCGGCCGCTGAACTGGGACACGGTCTCCTCGCGTAAAGGTGAGCCGAGTGTAGCGGGGCGCCCGCAGCTGGGGCGTGCCGGCTCCGCGCCGGGAGAGCTGGAAACCGGCCGGTGGCGCGTCCGCCGGTGGCGCGTCGAAGCCGACCCTCAGTCAGCCAACGTCACCTGGATCACGCGGCTGGACAACTCGTGTTCGTAGACGGAGCCAGGTCGAATGCGTACTTGACCGGCATCTGCCCGTCGAAGCCCTTGAACACGACGTGGTCGGACCCCGTCATCGAGAGGGGCAGGGTGCCATCCGAGCCAGCCGGGCCCAGGGTGAAGTGGCCGCGGACGCCACCCAGCGCCAAACACCCGGCAGAGGCTGGACGAGCCAGCTAGCATCGGCGATGCGGCGCCGCCGCCCCAGGACGGCGCGTATTCCTCGGAGGAAACGCGGATGATCGACCTCGTCATCAAGGTCGCCGTGAATGCCGCGGCGCTGCTTGTGGCGGCCAACGTCGTGCCTGAGTTCAAGCTCGGCGGCTTCCATGCCGACAAACCCGAGGACTGGCTGCAGATCGCTGTCATCGCCCTCGTATTCGCCCTGGTCAACAGCTACATCAAGCCGATCGTGAGGACCCTCGCGCTGCCGATCGACTTCATCACGATGGGGCTGGTCGCTTTCGTCATCAACGGGGCGATGCTGCTCGGGACCGCTTTGATCGTCGACCAGGCCAAAGCCATTACCGTCACGTTCACGCTCGGTGGCTACCCGCCGCATTGGGGCTACGAGGCCATCGGTTGCGCGGTCGTCGCGTCGATCGTGATCAGCGTCGTGAGTACGGTCGTCGGCCTCCTCCTGGCGCCGCGCAGGGTCGTCGGCTTCTAGCCGGGCGATTCTCGAAGCCGATGGCCAAAGCAAGCACGCCTCTCGTCGGGCGACCATTTGTGCCGCCCCGGACCGGTTAGGCTTCCACTTATGTCATCCACGGACACGTCGTCTCTCGCCAGCTTGTTCCTCGTGAACGCCGGCGCGGCCCACGCCGCACCAACTGTGCCCGGGTCCTTGACCGAGCGCGAGCGCTTCCGGATTCGGCTGCGGCGCCGGCCGCTGCTGCTCGACGGGGCCATGGGAACGCTGCTGTATTCGCGCGGCATTCCGCAGCGAGCCTGCCTGGACGAGTTGGCCCTGACCCGGCCCGATCTCGTATCGACGATCCACCGCGAGTACATCGAAGCCGGTGCGGACGCGATCGAGACGGACTCCTTCGGGGCCAACCGCTTCCGCCTGGCCGAGTTCGGGCTTGAGAAGATGGCCGGTCAAATGAACCGCCACGCCGCCCAGCTGGCCCGAGAGGCCCGCGACATCTCCGGGAAGGACGTCCTGATCGCCGGCTCGATCGGCCCGCTTGGACCAACCGGTCGGATCGGTCGCCCCCATCCGGGTCTCGGCCGGGCCGCTTTTCGCGAACAGATCGAAGGGCTTCTGGAAGGCGGGATCGACATCTTCGTGTTCGAGACGTTCGATCGGCTGGAGACCCTGCTGTCGGCTGTCGAGGAGGCACGACGAGCGTGCGACCTGCCGGTCGTCGCCCAGATGACGTTCGGCGAGGATCTGACCGCCAACGACGGCACGACCCCCGACGTTGCCGCAGCCGCCCTGACCGCAGCAGCCGTCGACGCCCTGGGCGTCAACTGCGGTTCGGGACCGCTCGTCTGCCTGGAGGCACTGGTTCGGACCGGGCCTCCGACCGCGACTGTGGCCAGATCCATCGTTCCGAATGCGGGATTGCCGCGGCGCATCGAGGGAAACTTCGTCTACTCGGCCGGACCCGAGTACTTCGGTGAGATGGTCCCGCAGATGCTCGCCGCCGGAGCCCGGATCGTCGGCGGGTGCTGCGGCACAACGCCCGAGCATACGAAGGCGATGCGAGCCGCGATCGACGCGCTGGCACCCGGTCAGCGGGGCGTGAGAACGCCCGTGGCACCTCAGCCCGGCGGCGGCGAGGCCCGCCCCGACGCCGAGTCAGACCTCGCCGCCGCAGCCGCGCCGCGCACGCCAGGAGTCGAGATCTCTGGCGGTGGCGACGCCACTCCCCCTTCGGGCCTGGCCAGGAAGCTCGCCGACGGATCGTTCGTCATCTCCGTCGAGATCGACCCGCCGCGGTCCATCCGGATCGACCGGACGATCGAGGCCGCGCGGTTGCTGAAAGAGGCCGGCGTCGACGTCGTCAACATCAGCGATTCCGCCACGGGCCGAGTACGAATGGGTGCCATGGCGGTGGCTTTCGGAATCCAGCAGCAGCTCGACCTCGAGTGCCTGGTCCATCTGACCACTCGAGACCGCAACCTGATGGCACTGGAGGCGGAGCTTCTCGGCGCCCACGCGCTCGGCGTGCGAAACATCCTCGCCCTGACCGGGGATCCACCCCGCGTCCCCGATCGGCCGTCCATCACGGCCGTGTGGGACATCGACGCGATCGGGCTCATCGAGATCATTTGCCGGCTGAACAAGGGTGAGGACGGCGCCGGTCTCTCGATCGGGCAGGCTGCCAAATTCACCGTTGCCTGCGCCCTGGACCCCACCGCCGCCGACGCGGACAAGGAATGGTCGCGGCTCGAGTGCAAGCTGGCCGCCGGCGCCGACCTGATCATGACCCAGCCGCTGTACTCGCAGCAACAGGTGGACTCGATGCTGGCCCGAGCCCGCCAGCGCTTCGGGAATGGCGGGTTCCCGGTACCTCTCCTTCTCGGCGTCCTGCCGCTCCACAGCGCCCGCCACGCCGAGTTCCTTCACAACGAGATCCCGGGGATCACGATCCCCGACGAGCAGCGTGCGGCAATGCACGCTGCCGGCGAACGTGGCGCCGAGGTCGGCCTCGAGATGGCGATGGAGCTGCTGGCGGGTTCGGAGGGGCAGGTCAGCGGGGCCTACATCATGCCGAGCTTCGGCCGGTACGAGCTGGCAGCCGAACTGGTCCGACGCCTGCGCGCTCGCCAGGCGTCCGGGAAAGGGCACCAATAAGGGAGCGCCCAGGTGAGGGGCGGCAAGGGTGGGCTCAGGTGAGGGGCGGCAGTCGACTTCGAATCGCGGCGTTGGTCGGAGCGGCTCTCTGGTTGCTCTTCCTGGTTTCAACCGGCGCGTCGGCGGCCGCCGCTCCTCCGGCCGGACCGCCATATCCCGACGCCGTGACCAGTCAGCGCGTCTACGACTACGCCGGAATCTTCTCGTCCGGCGAGATCGCGGATGCCGAGCAGACGATCCAGGCGATCGAGGCCCGGTCAAATGCCCAGGTTGCCGTCTACACCCAGGTCAAGCCGGCGAGCGACACGCTCGAGGCGGCCAACGCCGACGCGCTGGCCCTGATGAACCAGTGGGGCGTCGGCCGGAAGGGCTTCGACGACGGCCTGGTCATCCTCTTCGACATGCAGCCCAGCCTGCAGCACGGTCAGGTCTCGCTCTACGCCGGCAGCGGCTTCCTGGCGGCGTTCATGACGAACGCGGACCGTCAGGCCGTCTTCGACAACGACATGAAGCCGCTGCTCACGCTGTCTCCGCCCGACTTCGACGGGGCTCTCAAGATCGCCCTCGACGACGTCAGCGCCGCGGCCATGCAGGAGCATGCCGATCAGTTGAGCCGGGCCTGAATACTGAACGCGCTCGTCGGGTTCGGAGCGGCACTGCTGGCCGTGGCTCTCGTCGCGATCGTGCTCGTCCGCTGGTACACGCACGGCCGAGACCCCATCTACGTCGACGACAACTCGATCCTGATGCCGGCCCCGCCCAACGGGCTGACGCCGGCCATGGCCACGCTGGTGATGGACGACCGAACGTCGAGCCGGACCGTCTCGGCCGCGATGGTCGATCTGGCGGCGCGAGGCCTGCTCAACTTCCGCCAGGAGTCGGTGCTGCTCAGCAAGAAGACGAGCATCGGTGTGACGGACCAGGTAGCGCAGGTCGCGACGCCCGAGGCCGGCCTATACGAGACCATCCGCACGTTGGCCGGGCCCGACGGCTTCGTTTCGACATCGGACGCCCACGAGCTGCTGCCGGCAATCTCCAAGCTCAAGAGCAACCTGGAGACCCTGGCGGTCCAGAAGGGCTGGCTTACGGGGAGACCCACTCGAGTCATCGGCATGTGGCTCGCCGTGGCCCTGCTGGAAATCGCGGCTTCCATCCCGATCTTCTTCTGGACGGTCAGTCTCGACGCGAGTGGCGGGCTCCTCGGTGGCGGCGCCCTGGTCATCGCGGCAGTCATCACCGGCGTGACGGCCTGGTTCATGCCCTGCCGAACGCAGCTTGGGGCGATGCTCCGGGCGATGCTTGACGCGTACAGGAGAACGCTCCAGTACACGATCGCCCGGTCTGCGTCCATGAACGAAGTCGTCGATCGCAAAGCTCTGCCGTGGGTTACCACGCCGGACGCGGCAATGGCCTGGGGCGTCGCCCTCGGCCTCAACTCCGACATCGATCGCTGCTGAGCAGGACCGTGAGCGCCAGTCAGGCCTCCGGTCGCCAGGTGGGCTGGTATCCGGTGTGGTTCTACAGCCCGGGAGGCTCCGGCGGCTTCGGCGGTAGCAGTGGTGGCGCGGTCGGCGGGGCCGGCCTCTTCTCGGCGGGCGCGATCCCGGACGTCGGGTCGATGATGTCGTCCCTCTGCTCGATAGGTTCGACCGGCGGCCGTGGCAGGGGCGGGGGCGGCTTCGGCGGTGGCGGCGGTGGCGGAGGTGGCGGAGCCGGGGGCGGCTTCTGAAGTTCGACCTCGTCGTTCGACGATGTGCGGCCGCGGGGCGGCTTCCGGGGCAGAGAACGACGACAGAGGGCGAGCGAAGGCGCAATGGGCGAGCGCGAAGCGATGGTGCGCCGAGCGCAGCCGGTGCCCCGCCGGCCGATCCACGCTACGGCGTGTAACCGCGGCAGCGCTCACGCCATGCGGCCGCCGTCCGCTACACTCGTGACATGGGTGCAGTTGACACGATGGAGCAGTTCTTCGATCTGCTGAACTCCGGTGACCGCGAGGGTGCCGTCTCGCTCATGGACGAGCGGGCCGAGCTGCGCGTACACATCGCCGGCAATGCCCGTACGCTCAAGGGCCTACGCGAAGTGGGTGGCTGGTTCCTGCGCGCCGAGCAAGGATTTCGCATGATCCCGGGCGATGTCCGGGACATGGGCAACACCTACCAGGCGAACCTGCTGGTCATCCGACCGGGCGCACCGACTCAGCAACTCGATGCCAGCTTCCGGGTCGAGGCGGGCAAGATAACGGCGATCAACCTGACGCCGCGCTGAGCCCGCACCGGCCGGCCGACCTTTCTAGGTGGCGGACGGCGAGGCAACGGGTGCGGACGCACTCGGGGATGGTTGCCAGCCAGGCGGTGGAACGTAGACGACCATGCCCGCCCAGATGACGTTGAAGTTCGCGATCTGCGGGTTGGCGGCCTCGAGGGTCGTCAAGGTAATGTTGAACTTGGCCGCGATCCCGGATAGACCGGTGACGTCAGTAGTCTTGACGATGTAAGACATGAAGCTCGTTCCGGGCGAGGCGGTGTCGGACGGCGTGGCGCTCTGCAGCGCATTGCCAGAGCCGCTCGCCAGCGCTGCCGGCGACCCACTCGCGGCCGGCGTGCCGTTCCTCGAGCTCATTATGATCGGAAAGACCACGAGCGCGACCATGACCAGGGCCACGCCGACGGCGGCGAAGAGGAGGGGTTGATTGGCCCGGTGTTCTTCCCGGCTGCGAAGCCTGGGGAAGCTCTCCAGGCGAGGTGGGTTCTCCCATCCCGGGTGGCTCGGGCCGCGACGGGCCATCGAAACGGCTGGCTCCCCGAGCGAGGACGGTGGTGGCGGCGCGGTCGGCGCCGGCGAACGGGAAGTCTCGCCGTCGTAGCTCCACAGGCCGGCGCTGACGTCGGCGGCGCGGTGAGACGAAGGGGGCAGATCGGCAGTCGGGGCCGTTCGCGCTCGGGCGGCCAGGAAGGCCGGCGCGGTGACTTCGTCGCTGGTAACGGCCGTGGTCGCGGCCGCCCCGCCTTCTTCGGCCCCGCCGGCGGCCGCGGTTGCGGCCACGGCTCCTTCGTCGACCACGCCCGCAGCTTCCTGGCGGGCCCAATCCAAGAAGATCGGACATTGCGCGAAGTCGGCCGAGAGGCAGTAGCGCTCCTGATGCGGGAAGGCTCGAGGCT
>DASWZK010000029.1:0-6724 GCA_036404515.1 Candidatus Limnocylindrales bacterium | reverse complement strand
GCCGATGCAATCTCTGCCCACGCACGTCGCCCCACGCCCCGACGATCCGCCGCACGAGCCACTCGCGCTGCGAACTCGATTCGCGGGGCCGGCGGGTCGCTGCTACCTTTCCGTTTGTCGGTAGTCACAGGAGGGCAGGGTGGCGAATCGGGGGAAACCGCAAGGACCTATCAGGTGGACGACGCTGGGAAACGCGCCGTACCCGAAGGCAGACGAGCCGTGCTCTGGATTCCTGCTCCAGGCAGGCGGCGCCAACGTGCTCGTGGACATCGGTGGTGGAGTTCTTGGCGCGCTGCAGCACTACATCCGGCTTGAGGACCTGCACGCCGTCTGGATCAGCCACCTCCACGCCGACCACTTTGCCGACATGCCGCTCCTCTACTACGCCTTCGCGTTCGCGGAGAAGCCGATGCGCAAGATCCCGGTCCTGGGGCCGGTCGGCTGGGCTGCCCGCGTCGAGGCCTTCGTCAAGAGTTCCGTCGACCACCACATGAGCAGCTACTTCCAGGTAGTCGAGCTCAAGGATCGCGGGATCGCCGAGATCGGCGATCTCAAGATCCAGGCCCGGGCGGTTGAGCACGCTGTGCCGGCGTTTGGCCTCACCGCCAGGTATGGCGATCGGCGTCTGGCGTACACGGGCGACAGCGGCCCGTGCGACAACCTCGTAACCCTGGCCAAGGGCGCGGGCATCCTGGTGGCGGAGTGCTTCACGAGGCTGATCGAAATCCCGTCCGTGCACCTCTCGCCCGAAGACGCCGGACTGACGGCGGCCCAGGCCGGCGTGGCCCGGCTGGTGCTGACGCATCTGGGCCCTGGGCTGGACGAGGATGAGGCCGTCGAACGGGCCAGATCCGTTTTCGACGGCGCCGTCGAGGTGGCCAGGCCGGGAATGTCGTTCGACGTCTGACGAAGGCGTGCCCGGCGCCTGCCCCGCGGCGGCAGGTGTTTGCCCGACGTGTTCCGGCTGCCGCTATTCCTCTCGCCGGTAGGGCGTGTCGAGGACGACGAAGTCCTTGCGGCCGACCAGGGCGGCCCGGATGCGATGGACGTTCTGGTTGTACAGGATGCGGTCCCACCAGTGGCGGGGCAGGTGCTCGGGCAACAGCACGATCGTGACCCGGTCCGGATCCTCCTCCTGCGATACCTCCAGGTAGCGAACGAAGGGCCGCACGAGCGCCCGATAGGGCGACTCGACCAGCACGACCCGAACGCCCGGCATCTGCCGCTCGACGCGGTCGCGGAAACTTTCGCCCTCGGCCGGATCCAGCGTTACGTGGACCAGCTGGACTTCCTCGCCCATCGTCTCGCCGACCTTGACCGCCTGGACAACGGCCCGGCTCATCGACTGGGCGACGACCACCACGCGCTGGCGGCGATGAGGTGGCCCGAAGACGACGTCCGGCTGAACGTCCAGGCCGCGCCCCTCCTCGTCGTACTCGCGCTTGATGAAGAGCATCGTGGCGATGAAGATCGGGACGACGACGAGGATGATCCAAGCGCCCTGGGTGAACTTCGAGACGGCGATGACCAGCGTCACGATGGCCGTCACCGTCGCGCCGATCCCGTTGATGACGGCACTTCGCCGCCAGCCTGAGCCCTTGCCGCTGAGCCAGTGGCGGACCATGCCCGCCTGCGACAGCGTGAACGAGCTGAAGACTCCGATGGCGTAGAGGCCGATCAGGGCGTCGGCCGACCCGTTGAACGCAACGACAAGGAGGATCGACACCAGGGCCAGGGCGACTATCCCGGAGTTGAAGGCCAGCCGCTCGCCGCGCAGGGCGAACTGGCGAGGGAAGAAGCCGTCGCGAGCCAGGATCGAGGAGAGGCGGGGAAAGTCCGCGAAGCTCGTCTGGGCGGCGAGGACCAGGATGCCCATCGTCGAGAGCTGGAGGACGTAGTACATCGGCCCGCGGCCGCCGAAGACCGTCCGCCCGACCTGCGACAGCACGCTCTCGCCGTTGGCCAGGTTCCCGGCCGGATGGGCCCCGACGTTGACGGCCAGGTAGCTCGTGCCGAGGAACATGATCCCCAACAGGGTGGCCATGATGATCATGGTCTGCTGAGCGTTCTTCCACTCCACGGGCTTGAACGCCGGAACCCCGTTGGCTACGGCCTCGGTGCCGGTCATGGCCGAGCAGCCATCGGCGAAAGCCCTGCAAAGCAGGAAGAGGCCCAGGCTCGCAGTGGGGACCCCGGTCAGCTGGCCCACGTCGGTGACCTGGGGCAGCTGGCCGGTCAGGGATCTGAAGACTCCGATGGAGATCATGATCAGCATCGAGCCGATGAAGATGTAGGTCGGGCTGGCGAACAGCGTGCCGCTCTCCCTCAGCCCGCGCAGGTTGACGACCATCACCAGCAGGATCGAAAACGCGATGAGCTGAACGTCCCAGGGTTTAAGCACAGGGAAGGCTGAGTAGAGGGCCTGGACGCCGGCCGAGACGCTCACTGCCACGGTCAGGACGTAGTCGGTCAGCAGCGACCCCGCGGCTGTGAGGCCGGCCAGCACGCCGAGGTTGGCGTGGGCGACGATGTAGCTGCCGCCGCCGTTGGGATAGGCGCGGATCGTCTGGCGGTAGCTGAAGGTCACGATGACAAGCAGGGCCACGACGATGACAGAGAGCGGCAGGACGTATTTGAAACTGTCCGATCCGGCGGCGGCCAGCGTGAGCATCATCGCTCCTGTGCCATAGGCCACCGAGGACATGACATCCGACGAGAAGACCGGCAGGGCCTTCCACTTGGGCAGGCGCTCGGTCAGTTCCGCGGCCGATGACAGCGGGCGACCGAAGAGCACGCCCCTGAGCGTACCCATGCGGCGCTGGTACGCCGTGCGTGGTGCCTGGGCTTCCAGCTTCGCTTCCAGCACGCCGGGGCCCAGGTAGCGGAAGTAGCGGGCGTGCGGCCGATCGACTACTACGCGGCGATCGCCGAGCTTTCGGCCGTGTAGGGGCCGTTGTTCAGCCATGTAGGGCGGTGTCCCTCGTAACGACTATGTCTACCTTACCGCCGGGACGGACGATGGTTGGGAGAATGAGGACATCGGTGGTCTCGGCCAGCTGGTAGGCCCGCCACAGCAGCCCCGGCCATGACGGGAACCCGGAGAGTATGACCCGTGTCGCGAGGCCGGCGGAGACCAGGCTCACGGCCGCCTCGAGATCGGCCAGCCCGGGCTCGTATTCCTGGAGCGCCTGGCCAGCTTCGGCCGACAGCTCCGTCCCCCGGTTCTGGGTCTCCTCGAGTATCTGCGACGGAACGACCAAGGCATCGAAGCTCGACACATCGCCGGCGGGCACTCCGGTCGGGACGGCCGCCAGACTCTCCGCCGACCCGGCAATGGCTCTGGCTGCCGAGGGATCGATCCGGGCCCCGGCCCGAACCAGATGCAGCACGCTGTCGGCGAATGTCACAGCGCTACCCTAGTCGGCAGGCCACGAGGAAACGCCGTCGGTGACGCCTCCTCGCGCTCAACAACGGCTCAACAGGGTGGATTCGAAGGGGTCAGCGAGCGCCGGCCGGGCCTCGATCAAGTCGATGGCAATTGTGTGCGCGCGGCGGCGGACGGCCCGGTCCTAAACGCGAGCGACGACGATCAGAGGCGCCGTCACAAGGGCAAGTTCGGAGGTTCGGCCAGCTCGAAGGGCGTGACTGTCGGGCCCGACAATCGCGCCCCGACCGGACCGGCCAGGACGAACCACGTCGCGATTCCGCCGATGATCGTAACGCCGCCCGCGCCGGCGAAGAAGGCCGTCGGCCCGATCGAGCCGTACGCCAGGCCGCCGATAACGCTTCCGACGACTATCCCGACGCCGTAGGTCGCAGATTGGAACAGAACCTGGCCGGTCGCCTGCAATGCCCCCGGGAGCAGGCGCGGCACTATCAGCACGCGGGCGGCGATGAGCGAGCCGAAGCAAAGGCCGGTGACGAACCGCGTCACGTTTATCGCGAACACGGAAGGAAGGATGCCCCACGACGTAATGCACAGGCCGTACGAGACCAGCGATAGAAGGCAGAGCCAGCGCAGCCCCATCCGCCGGCCCAGCCAGCCCGCCGCCACAAGCCCCGGCACCTCGGTCAGCGCAGCCAGCCCGTACGACAGCGCGACGTCGGATGGCCGACCCCCGAGGTCCACGATGCGGATGCCGCTGAAGGTCAGCGCGCCCTGCAGCCCGGTGAACGCCAGGGTAAAGCTGGCAAGCACTGCCCAGAGCCGCGGCTGAACGGTGAACGCCCGACCCAGCGATCCAAATCGAGGTCCGCGCTCGCCGCCGACCTCTCCAGCGATCTCCCGAACCGACGAGTCCGCGGTTCGGTCCCGGACACGCCCGATGAGAACGAACAGCCCACCCGAGCAGACCAGGAAGACCCACGACGCCGCGCCATATCCGGCCCAGTCGTAGAGGAAGCCGGCGACAACGATGCCCACCGCGAAGGAGAGGCTCGCGTGGGCGCGGAGGGCACCGTACTGTCGCTCGGGCGCCGGCAGTTCGACGACCGCCAGCGCATCGCCAAGCGCGATAAACATGCTGCCGAACACGGTGAAGCTGGCGACGATCGCGGCGATTGCCACGACGGGCAGCCCAAGCAACAGGCCGGCCGCCGCGCTCGAACCGATGAGCAAGCCGATCTTGAAAGCCCGTGCCCGCCCCAGGAGCACGTCGGCCAGGTGACCCCAGGCCGGAACGACCACCGCGGACAGGAGTGCGGCGATGGCCGCGACGATCCCGATGGCCGTCGTGTCGAGGCCGTGGACTTGAAGGATTACCGGGACGAACGGCGAGATCGACGCGGTCGAAGCGCCGATGCCGACGTAGATGGCGCGCAGAGTCCACGGTGTGGATTCCGTCACGCGCTCACGGGTTTCGGCGGAGGCGATGCTCGGACCACGGCCCGCCAGGGTCGCCCAGCGTCGCTTTCGGATGCCGTTCAGGATCGTCGTCCCATGAGCGCAAGTATGACTGCGCTCGGACGCGGCGCCTCGGCACCGGTCGCAGGTTTGGGCGTTCCGTGGCTAACGGCGGCCCTCGAAGGCGCGCACGCGATCGGGCGTGATGACGAAGACCTCTCTTGCCCCGGGGCGCGGATAGGGCGCGCCCACGTATCGGCCGGACATCTTGTTGATGAATGCCAGCCCCTCGTCATCGTGAATGTCGGTGACCCGACCGCTGATCGAGAGGCGACGCCAGGGATCGGCGGGATCGACGAGCGATATGGAGACCTGCGGCCGGCTCCGGAAGGCCCGGCTCTTGTACGACTGCTTGGGAGAGCTGGTCAGGATGTGCTCACCGTCGTAGTCCACCCACATGACGTGGGTGACTATCGATCCGTCCGCCTCTGCCAGCGAGACATGAGCGACGACGTTGGTCGTGAGGAGATACGCGAGCCCTTCCGGGATCTCGGCCATGCGGCACCTCTTGCTGCCAGTCCTCAGGGAACTCTTCGGGATGGAATGCGTAAGCCCACATCGACGCGGGCACGATCCGGAAGAAGGCGACGTGCCTGGGGCGCTGCAGACGTGCAACCACCCGGCGGGGACAGTCGGCGTTCCGGCGTGACGCTGCTGGGCATGTGGGCGTTCGCTCTGCCGAGAGTGGCGTCGAATAGGCGCTGCAGCTCGGCGATTTCCGCCTGCGATTCCATCATCACATCAGGTTAGCGCCGCTGCCGAATCGAGTTGCGTTAGCGTTTGGCCGCGGCGTAGGGGGCATGAGATTACGGACGCCGGCTCCCTCGAAGGGCGCCTCCTCAGTCCGCCACGATCCTGTAACCCACTCCCGGCTCGGCGACGATGAGTTTGGCCGCGGCGCCGGACGGGTCGGCTGCGGCGAGCTTGCGGCGCAGCCGCGAGACGTAGACGTGGAGGTAGTGAGCCTCGTCCGAGTAGGCCGTGCCCCAGACCGCGCGGAGCAGCCGGCCCGCCGTCACGACGCGACCGGGATGCGAGAGCAGCACCTTGAGCAGCTCGAACTCGCGTGGGGTCAGTTCCAGCGGGACGCCGCCGACCGTGACCTCGTGACGCGGCACGTCCAGCACGACCGGGCCGAGCTTCAGCCTGCCCTCGGTGTCCGCCTCGGGTCCTGCCGCCCGCCTCAGCACCGCCCGCATCCTTGCGTGCAGCTCCGAGAGCCCGAACGGCTTGGTCAGGTAGTCGTCAGCCCCGGCGTCGAGCGCCGCCACTCGATCCTCCTCGCGACCGCGCGCCGAGACGACGATGATTGGAGTGATGGCTTCCCGCCGGACGCGGCGGATCACGGCCTGACCGTCGAGGTCGGGCAATCCCAGGTCCAGCAGGATCAGGTCTGGCCGGCGCGCATCCCACAGTCGCAGCGCGTCGCGAACGTCGCCGGCTTCGTCCACCTCGTGGCCTCGGGCGCGGAGGTTGCCGGCAATCGCGGCTCGCGCCGCCTCGTCGTCTTCAACGATCAGGACGACGGCCGCGCCGTCGCTCATGAGGCTTCCGCCGGCGTCGCGGCGCCCGAGTGATCGAGGGCAGGTTCGACTTCAGCTTCGAACGAAGGCTCGACCGGGAGCTCGACTGCGGGCGCAGACGGCCCGCTTTCGGGTTCAACGGACGGCTTAGCCGCGAGCTCCACGGCGCCTTCGACTTCGCCTCCGATCGCGCCTTCGGCCGCGGGTTCGACCGCTCGTACGACTTCGGGCTCGACCGCGCCTTCGGCCGGTTTCCGCTCGCCATCGACCGGCAACCGAACGACCACCGAAAGGCCGC
>DASWZK010000028.1:0-28014 GCA_036404515.1 Candidatus Limnocylindrales bacterium | reverse complement strand
ATCACGGCCTTCACGGCCCAGTGGAACGAGGGCTCAACGCCCTTCCACTGGGTCAAGACCGCCGACCAGATCCTCGCCAAAGCAGTTCGCAAGCCGCCAGCGACTTCCGAATCGGGACACTAGGAAGTCGCCGCGACCGGTTCGCAGGGCCAGCGGTCGCCGGTCCGTCCCTACGCCCGGATCGACCACTGCCATGTGGACGCCGACTGGCATGTGCGGCAGGGCCGCCCACAGGAGCGCCGCGCCCTCGGCAGTGGCGTAGTGAGTGACTCCGTGGCTGACGTCGAGCAGACGTGCGTCCGGGACGATGCCAAGTATCACGCCCTTGCAAATTGCAACTGAGGCGTCGGCCAACCCGAAGTCGGAGGTCAGAGTGATGAGCGGTGCGGCCATAGGCGTTGATCGTACCCGCTGATGGCGCCGCGCATGCCCGGCGCGCCACTGGACCGGGATCGCGGCTTGACCGGGAGACCTTGTCGCGAGGCACGGGGTGGAGGAGATGCCCGAGGCCTCGCCAATGCTGGGTTTATCTCCGCCGGCCGTGAGTTCGCAGGCGGTCGAAGTCGGCTCCAAGGCCCCCGGGCGCGAGTCCATGCGGGTCGGGTAGTTACGGTACCTGCGGTCCAGTCCCCGTGCATTCGGAGAAGGCACCGCGGTCCGGCCCGCTAAACTGATCTCGTGCGTGTCCGCGAGTTCGAACTGCGGCTTCTCGCCGCCGCTCTCACCGTTCTTTGGGCCGCTGGCGGCGGCGTCGTCCTGGTTGCCTATCGTCCGGGCGGTCCCGTCGACCTGCTGGTCGGCGTAGCGGCGTCCCTGCCTCTCCTCGTCAGCGTCGCTGCGATCGTCTGGCCGCCGCTGGTTCGGAGCGATCGAGGTGCTGCCGGGGTATTCTGGCTGGGCCTGATCGCAGCCCTGCTGCTGCTGCCGTCCATTGCCGCGGTGGCCGGCCAGGTCATCCAGGGCGGCACGGAACCGCTCCTCCCGTCGCTCGAGGTCATCTACCCGTGGGCCCTCGCGCTCCTGGCCACGAGCCTCTTTGCCGGGCTCGGGATCGGCAGGCGACTCATCCCAGAGGTGGGCATCGGCAAGCGGCGCCTTGCGGCCTCGATCGCATTCGCTCTTGCGGCCACCTCGATCATCGGCGGGATATTCGCCGGCGTGAGCCTGGCCGACAACGCGGCGCTGAGCAACATGCCGGCCGCCCATTCGATATTCGGTCCGACTGCCGCGGACCTCACTCCGCCCGAATGCAACCGCGCCCTCGTGACTGCCGACACCGGGAGCCTCGAGATCGATCTTTGGGCCGACGTGGACAGTCGATCAGCAGGGACGGTCACCCTGTCCGGCAGTCGATCCGGCTCGGACCTGTCGTGGTCGGCCCAGGTCGTGCGGAGCGACCTTTTCGGCGAATACGGGGCAGTGAGAATCGGCTCGTCGGCCTGGACGCTTTCGCCCGGTAAGAGCTGGACGGTCGCGCAACCGCAGGCGATCGATGGCCACGAGCTCGACCTCACCGTCCTCGCGGATGCGCTGTCGCTGGCGAACCGGGCGACCGCCGAGGACCGCGGCCTGGAATACGTGGACGGCGCGCGGGCACGGCACTGCCGGGTGGCTGTGGACGGCCCAACGTTCGCGGCTTCGTTCCCTCAGGTCGGCTGGCTGGCCGGCTCTGCCTCGCTGGCAGCGTGGCGAGGCGAGCTCGACTTCTGGGTGTTTGGCGACGGCGAGGTTGGCATGGTCTCCGGCACCGTCAACGGCAACCCGGAGGGCATCCTGCCCCAGGGTCTGATGGCCACGGTCTGGGTCCGAATGACCGTGACAGATCGAGGCGTCCCCGTCTCGATCTCGCCGCCCCGGGCCTGATCGAGCCGCGATGACCCACCCGGTAGACTCGCTCGACACCGCGAAGCACGATCGGCTCGCGCGCTTCTACCGGGTTCTTCGTTACCTGGCGGCTCATCCCGAGGGCGCGACCGTCGATGCGATCGCTGGCTTTGTAGCCATGTCGCGTCGGACCGTGTATCGAGACCTGCGGGCCCTCGAGGGCGAGATCGGCATTCCTCTGTGGAGCGAGGCCGGGCGATGGGGGATCGTCGAGGGCGCCTTCCTGCCGCCGCTGCGCCTGACGCTCGACGAGGCCGTCGCTTTCTTCTTCGCGGCGCGCCTCACCGCGCAGTTTGCCGACCGCTACGACCCGGACATGGGTGCCGCTTTCCAGAAGCTGGCCGAGATCCTGCCGTCGGTCGTGGCCCGACACCTTGAGCGGACGATCGACGTACTGGCAGGCCGCCCGCCGGACGAGCGGATGACTCGCCATCTTCGACTGCTGGCCCGCGCCTGGGCCGAGCGCCGGGTCGTGGAGATCACCTACGACCCGGCCGCCTACAGCCCCGGCCGGCCGCCGCGCAGGTCGCGCGTCCACCCATACCTGCTGGAAGCTTCGGCGACGACTCGCGGGCTC
This sequence comes from Candidatus Limnocylindrales bacterium, assembly GCA_036404515.1. Classification (GTDB taxonomy): domain Bacteria; phylum Chloroflexota; class Limnocylindria; order Limnocylindrales; family CSP1-4; genus Fen-1039. Next base: position 25,553 of record DASWZK010000028.1, on the reverse strand, counting down.
TACCTGATCGGATTCGACGAGTCTCGCGCGGCAACGAGGACTTTCAAGCTGCAGCGAATCCTGGGGATGTCGCTCGCTCCGGAAACGTTCGATCCACCCGATCCGGCGTTGGTGCAGGAGGGTCTCGACCGGGCCTGGGGTGTCATCGCCGACCAGGAGGAGGTGGAGGTCGAGCTACGCTTCGATCCCGAGATCGCGGGCCTGGTGGCCGAGACCGCCTGGCACCCGACAGAGCAGGTGACGCGCGAGGCCGACGGATCCCTGATCTGGCGAGCGCGCGTACCGGGCACAATCGAGATCCGGCGCTGGATCCTGCAGTGGGGCGCCCAGGTCGAAGTCAAAGCTCCGCCCGAGTTGCGTGCCGAAGTCGCGACCACGTACCGCAAGGCCGCCGCGCGGTACTGAGCGGCTGCGACTTTGGGAGTTTGCGATTGCGGCGGTGTGACACTCTCCACGTGGCTCGACTCGGATAGGCTTGGATGATGCATGACGAGACGCTGGGGTCGGTCGGGGGCGATGGTGCCGGGGCGCCGTCAACCGCCGTGGCTCACCCGCAGATGTGGGCCGTGAATCTGGTCAGCGATCCGATCTACGGCTACTTGGAGCTGACCAAGCGGCTCACACCCGACCGGGCTCGCAAGCTGGGGCTGGCGCAGGAAGAAGCGGCGGAGGGCGACCTGCTCGACTCAGCGTGGTTGCAGCGGATGCGGCGCATCAGCCAGCTGCAGAGCGCGCGCTGGGTCTTCCCCACGGCAGAGCACAGCCGCTTCACGCACAGCCTCGGAGTGATGCACGAGGCCGGGCTCTGGGCCCGCCACCTGTACCCGAGCCTCCGGGTCGCTCTGGCTGCTGCCGAGCCGGCTGCTGCCGAGCCGGCTGCTGCCGGGCCGGGGACTCCGCAGCCCTCCGAGGGCCTGGTCGTTGAGACGCTGCGGCTGGCCGGACTTCTCCACGACGTTGGCCATGGGCCGTTCGCGCATTTCTTCGACGAGCACGTCCTGTGCCGCTTCCCCGCGCCGGCTGACCCGCGCCGGACGCACAAGAGCCTCACTCACGAGGACCTCTCGCAGCTCATCATCGAACGTGAGCTGGGCGAGATGATCCGGGCCATCCGGCGGGCTCCCGGCATCGTTCCCGAGCGCGACGCCCTGCGCTCCGACGAATCGATCGACCCGCGCTGGCTGTCGTTCCTGATCTCGAAGCCGCCGCTCGCCGACCCGTCGATGCCGCGCTGGCTGCGCTGGCTCCAGCCGCTCCTGTCGGGGGTCTTCACGGTCGACAACCTCGACTATGTGCGCCGCGACGCGTACCTCATCGGGGTTTCTGCCGGACCGGTCGACGTCGAGAGGCTGCGCCGTTACAGCTTCGTGGGTCCGGGCGGGCTTTCCCTCTATGAGCCCGGCCTTGGCGCGCTCGAGATGTTCCTGACAGCCCGCCTCTTCATGTACCAGCAGATCTACTACCATCGATCCGTCCGGGCGATCGACCTCGACATGGCAGAGGTCTTCGGGCCCAGCATCGAGGCGATCTTCGGCGATGGCTCGCCGGCCGACGATCTGGGCCACTACGCCGACCTCGACGAGTACGCTCTGCTTCATCAGGCGGCGCTGTGGGCTCGCGGTGAGGCGCTATCAGACCGACCCATGCCCGGCGATGGGACGGTCACTCCCGACGTCGGCCGGGCGTGGCGGGCGATCCTGCTGCGGCGGCCGCGCTGGCGGGCCGAGACGGAGCTTCGGAGAGCCTTTGAGTCCGGCGAACGGGCCGCTGTGCAGGCAGAGGTGAGGGCGGCGCTTGGCCCGGAAGAGCCCGGCTGCGTGACGGTCGACCTGGCGGAGATCGATGCCCGCCCGGCCGAAGCCACGGCCACGGATTCGCTGCTGGCGATCATCGGTCGGGATGGCGCGCCGGCCGCCCCCCTCAGCGCGGCTCTGGCCAGATTGCCCGCTTACGCGCTCGTAGCCCGGCGGTACCGGCGCGCGGAGTAGGCCCGGAGGCCTCGGTCACGGAGACCCGCTGGGTCGGGGGTTCGATCGGCCTGAGGCTAACTCGGGGGGGTTGCCGTCGCAGTCCCCGAGGGCGGGGCGGTCGGAGAAGAGGTCGGCAGAACGGTCGGCTTGGTCGTCGGCTCCGGCTTCGCGGCAGGAATTGGCGATGGCAGGACCGGGCACGCCGCCGCCTCGGCCGGCCGCAGGGCCCGCATCTCCTCCACGTCGCAGCGGAACGGCAGGACCAGCAGCGGGTTGATCCGCGCGATCTCGTAAGCGGGCAGTAGAAGCCGTTTGGCGATGGACGGTTCGAGCTGGAACTCGTCCGTTTCCCTCGGGGAGAAAAGGCCGAAATGGACATGGCAGCCTGACGCGTTGCCCGTTGCTCCCTCGTAGCCGATGACCTGGCCGGCGGTTACTTGCTGACCCGGCTTGACCGTCACCGCGGATTCGTGCGCGTAGATGCTCCAATAGCCGTCGCCGTCGTCGATGACGATCACTATCGGCAGGCTGTTCCACCAGCCCTTCCTCGTGAGGAGGTCAAGGTAAGGTGTCACATCTCCGACCCAACCCATGTAGTCGTCGTAATGGCGACTGGCCGCCAGGACGACGCCGTCGTGGGCGGCGTGGACCTTGTCTCCGCACGTCGTCGCCATGTCCACGCCGTCGTGGAAGAGCTGGCCGTTGACGATCAACTCGCCCCATGATGTCGGCCCGAACGGGAGGGTGACGCGGCCGTTGGTGAGCGGCCAGACGTATCCGGTGAGGAGAGGTGCCGGTACGTATCCGGCGTAGCGAGAAGTCTGTCCTGAACCCACGGTCAAAGCTGCGGGCGTCGCGCTGGAGATCGGCGACTGCGCGGCATCGGACGAGCTTGGCGAAGCCGAAAGCGTGGCGTCTTCAGGCGAGAGGCCGGACGACGCTGTCGAGCCACCGCCTGCGGCCAGCACGGAACTGAAGAGCAGACCGCCCACCACAATTGCGATCATGACGATGCCCAGGATGAAGACGGGCGCGATCCGCGTTCGGGTCTCAGAGCGGCGAGGGAGCCACGCCCGATGGAGTCGTTGGCGTAGGTTGGTCACCGCGAGGTTGTAGCACGAATGCGAGGCAAACGCTTGTAACTACATCTCGCACGATGCACGGACGAATGGATCGGCCCGGCCGAAGCCGCGATCTCGGCCGTCCCGCAATCCAACGGCATGGCCTTTTCGCAGGCGGGGCCGCCGCCGCCGGCGGTATCGTCTCCGTCTCGACCGGCGCCACAGGCGCGGTGTCAAATCTTCGCTTGAGCTAAGGTTTGGTGGAGCGGCCGCCGTCGATCGTCGCGGCCGCCGCCATCGGCCACCGCCTTAGACCGGGAGAGGTCTCGGCTGGAGCCATGGCCGCTTGCGGAGGAGAGTGTTCGTTGGACGTCGTTCAGCTGGATCGCCTTCAGTTTGCCCTGACGATCAGCTTCCACTTCGTTTTCCCCGCCGTCACGATAGGACTTGCCGGGCTCATTGCCATCGTCGAGACGCTTCGCTGGTGGACTCGGCGCGATGTCTATGATCGCCTGTCGGTCTTTCTGACGAAGCTCTTCGCCGTCACTTTCGTCATCGGCGTCGTCAGCGGCATCGTCATGGAGTTCCAGTTCGGCACGAACTGGTCGCGTTTCTCCGGCTTCGTCGGCGACATATTCGGCGCTCCACTGGCGGCCGAAGGCATCTTCGCCTTCTTCCTCGAGTCGGCCTTCGTCGGAGTCGTCCTGTTCGGTCGGGACCGGGTCGGCTCGACGGTTCGGTGGGTCGCGGGTCTTCTCGTCTGTCTCGGGACAACGTTGTCGGCCTTCTGGATCCTGGTCGCCAACTCGTGGATGCAGACCCCCGCCGGCTTCAAGATCGTCACCGACTCGAACGGCGTCCAGAAGGCTCAGCTGGTCGACTTCTTCCAGGCGGTGTTCAATCCGTCGACCCTGCCGCGCTTCTTCCACACGATGGCGGCCTGCTGGGTCGTCGGCGCCTTCTTCCTGATGGGCATCTCGGCGTGGTACGTCCTCCGGGGACGCAACTCCGACGTCACGGCGTTTGCGCTCCGGCTGAGCATCGTGATCGCTTTCCTCGGGGCCGGGGCGATGTTCGCCACCGGCGATCTCCAGACGCGCGAGGTCCAGGCCAACCAGCCCGTCAAGTTCGCGGCCATGGAAGGCGTCTGCACCACCTCGACGGGCGTCCCGCTCGAGATCATTGCCGTGCCCCCCAGCCAGAACTGTGCGACAGGTACCGGGCTCGGGATCTCGATCCCTTACGGCCTGAGCGCGATGTCCGATCTCAATCCGAACGGTGTGATCAAGGGCCTCGATCAGGTCGACCCCTCGCTCTGGCCGCCCGTGGCCGAGACCTTCCTGAGCTTCCACCTGATGGTGGGGCTCGGTGTGGTGATGCTGCTGCTGATGCTCCTCGGGGTGTTCTTCCTGTGGCGCCGCTCCATCGAGCGGCATCGCTGGTGGCTGTGGCTTGCCGTCCTGGCGATACCCGCGCCGATCCTCGCTACCGAAGTAGGCTGGATGACGGCCGAGGTTGGGCGCCAGCCGTGGATCGTGCAGGGCCTGATGATGGTCTCGGCTGGAACCTCGCCATCGGTCACGGCGACAGACGTGTCGATTTCGCTCGTCGCCATCGTCCTGCTCTACGCGCTCCTCTTCTTCCTGTGGATCTACGGCCTGACGAGGGAGATCCGGCGCGGCCCGGCGACTGGCGCAGAGGTAGCTCCCGCGATCCCAGGGACGACACCGACGGCCGATTTCTCTCCAGCGGAACCGGCGTCCACGGGCAAGGAAGGACGCTGAGATGCAGCTGTCGACCGTCTGGTTCCTCCTCATCGGCTTCCTCTTCGCCGGCTACGCGATTCTCGATGGCTTCGACCTCGGAACGGGGGCTCTTCACCTGATCGTCGCGCGAAACGACACCGAGCGGCGCCAGGTCCTGAACGCCATCGGCCCCGTCTGGGACGGCAACGAGGTCTGGCTGATCACCGGGGCCGGCGCCCTGTTCGCCGCATTCCCGCTCGTCTACGCCACCGTCTTCTCCGGGTTCTATCTCGCCATGGTGCTGCTCCTCGGGGCGCTGATCCTGCGGGCGGTCTCGATCGAGTTCCGCAGCAAGGAGACGGCCAGGATCTGGCGGTTTGGCTGGGATGTCGGCTTCTCGGTCGGGTCGGCGCTGGCGGCGGTGTTATTCGGCGTCGCCCTGGGCAACGTGCTCCGCGGCATCGCGATCGACCCCGACGGCGCCTACCGCGGCGGCCTGATCGGATTGCTCAACCCGTTCGCCCTCTCGGTGGGCGTGCTCAGCCTGGGAGTGGCGGTCCTGCAGGGGTCGTCCTGGCTCGTGCTCAAGACGGAAGGTGCGCTTCAGAGTCGGGCACGGCGGGCCAGAGTGGCGGCCGTGGCTCTCGTTCTCGTGGCCTGGGTCGGCGCCACGACCATTGCCCGGACCGACGCCCCGCGCGTCTTCGACAACTTCGCCGACCCGCTGGCCTGGGTCGGTCCGTTCCTTACGGCCAACGTCCTCTTCTACATGCTCCTGGCCATTCGGTTCAAGCAAGACGGGCGGGCGTTCCTCTTCTCCAGCCTGACGGTCGTCGGCCTCGCAGCCACGGCCGGCACGGCCCTGTACCCGAACCTGGTTCCCGCCGTTAACGTGGCTCGGAGCCTTACCGTCGACAACGCCCATTCCTCGGATACGGCACTCACGGTCATGCTGGTCGTGGCGCTGATCGGCATGCCGATCGTGCTGGCCTACACGAGCTTCATCTACTGGAAGTTCAAGGGCAAGGTTCGAATGGACAAGGCCAGCTACTGAGCCTCTGGCGCGCTCGTCGGCGAGTGGCGGCCCGCCGGTAGCGGGCCGTTGGTTGTGACTCGCGGATGGCAGACCGCCCATGGCGGCCCACTTAAGGCGGCAGTCCCATTCAGGGCGGCCGCTTGAAGGCAGCCCGGCCCGCTCGACGGCCACCGCGTCCGGCCCGCTCAGAGGCAACCGCGTCCGGCTACCAATCCGGACTGATCTGGCGGTTCAGAAGTTCGGCCGGCGTGATACGCGGCCGAATGAGCTGGGCTCGACCGTTGCGAACGGCAACCTCGGCGGCCGTGGCGTGCGACAGGAACAACGGCATCGACTCGGTGAAGCCGTAGGCTCCGGCATCGAGCAGGGCCACGAGATCGCCGACCCGCGGCCGCGGCAGCATCGCCCCCGTCGTGAAGACGTCGAGTCCCGTGCACAACGGGCCGGCCACCGTGGTGCGGACCAGGGCTCGGACGGCGTCGGTCGAAAGGACAGCCAGCCGGTGCTCGCTCCGAACCAGCGCCGGCCGAACCAGGTGATTGATCCCTCCGTCGAGAATCGCCACTGGCGCCGAGTCCGGTCCCTTGACGTCCACGACCCGCGCCACGTATGCGCCTGCCGGCCCGACCAGGAATCGGCCGGGTTCGAGGAGAACCTCCATCTGGCTCAGAGCCGCGTCGGCGTCCCAGAGCGCCCTCAACGCGGTCAGCCGTCGGCCCAGCCTGATCAGATCGAGCGGCCGCTCGTCGTCAGCGTAGGGGATGCCGAGACCGCCGCCCGCATCCACAAGCCTCAGGGGCGTGCCCGTCTCCGCGGCCACCCGCCGGCCGACCGCAACGAGCTCGGCGACGTGGTCCGCCAGTTGTTCGGCATCTCGCAGGTTGGACGCGCCGAAGGCGTGCACGCCCAACAGCTCCACCTTCTTGGAAGTCACTGCTGCCCTGGCTGTGTCAATGAGCGCCGGGAGGGGCATACCGAACTTGCCCTCGACGCCGCCGATGAGCCGAACCGTTTCCAGGCGGGCGTCTTCGGTCACGGCGAGCCGGAGGAGAATCGGTTGCCGGCGGCCGGCTCGGGCGGCGATCTCCTCGAGGCGGCGAAGCTCGCCCGGCGATTCGACCGTGACCACGCCAATCCCGGCCGCGACCGCGGCTGCCAGTTCCTCGTCGCGCTTGCCCGGCCCGGTCATGGCGACGACTGCCGGGTCGAAGCCAGCCCGAAGGACGGTGTCGAGTTCGCCGCCCGAGGCTACGTCGGCGCCGACGCCACAGCGGCGGAGGTGAGCCACGACCGCGAGCGACGGATTGGCTTTCACGGCGAAGGCGATCCGGAAGCCGTGCGGCAGGACCACCCGCAGCGCCTCTACGCGCCGGCCGATCATGTCGAGGTCGTACACGTAGAAGGGAGTGCCGAATTCCTCGGCGAGGGCCGCCGGTGAAAGGCCGGCCAGCAGCCCCGCGTCCAGGACGCTGTCGATTCCCTGGGTGGCGCTACTGGTAGATCCGCGTGTGGATGTGCCGGTCACCGCAGCGCCTCCTCCAGAGCTACCCGAGCGTCGGTGCGCTCATCGCGGTATTTGACCACGATCGCAGCCGCGAGGGCCAGGCCGTGAGCAGCCGCGAACTCGCCGCTCACGTGGCGTACCCCCGGGGCGACGACGGCTCCGGCCGGGACGGCCAGCGGTTCCTCCAGCGTGCCGGCGATGACACGATCGCCGACCAGATCGTAAAGGCGGCTGGTGCCGGTCAGGATGACGCCGGCTGCGACGACCGCGCCGCGCCCCACCAGGACGCCCTCCAGGAGAGCGGCCTGCGCGCCGACGAAGACCTCGTCCTCGACGATGACGGGACGCCGGCCGGACGGTTCCAGGACGCCGCCGATCTGGACCCCAGCCGAGAGATGGACGCGCGATCCGATCTGGGCGCACGAGCCGACCAATACGTGCGAGTCCACCAGGGTGCCCTCACCGACCCAGGCTCCTATGTTGATGTACGAGGGCGGCATGACCGTCACGCCCGGCGCCAGGTAGACGCCGCCGCGAACCGACGTCCCGCCCGGGACGACGCGCCACGGCTTCCCGGCTGCCAGGGCGGCCAGAGCCTCGGGCGAATCCAAGAGGCCCTTGACCGGCAGCCCGACGCGGTCGCGGAACTGGAGCGCGCCGTCGAGATCCCAGGTCCGGGTCTCGCGGTCGGCGAAGAGCTCGAGGATCGCCGACTGGACGGCCGAATTCACGCGCCAGCCGCCGGGGGCATCAGCGTCGGGACGAGCCGCCCTCACTCGCCCGGCATCGAGGTCGGCCAGTATGCCCGTCGGAACGCCGTCGCCGCTCACGCGCGGGCCGGGGCAGCGGTTCGGCGCGTCGTTCCTCCCGCGGCCGCCGCGAACTCTGGTCTTGGGGGGGAGCCAGCCGCCGAAACTTCGGCCGCCTGAAGCAAGCCGGCCGCCTCGAGAACGGTGCGCAAGCGGGAGCGGTGTCCCTCCTCGAGCGGAAGCAGCGGAAGCCTGACGATGTCGGCGATCTGGCCCAGCATTGCCAGGGCGGCCTTCACCGGCACCGGGTTCGGCCCGCCTACGAAGTTGGCCTTCATGAGTGGCAGCCATCGGTCGTGGATCCGTCTCGCTCCTTCGGAGTCGCCCGCAAACCAGGCCGCGCACATGGTGGCAATCTCGCCCGGGATCTCGTTGGCGCAGGTGCAGATGACGCCGTCGCCGCCCATTGCCAGCATCGGCAGGGTCCAGACGTCGTCGCCAGCCAGAATTGAGAAGAGGGACGGTCGCTCCCGCAAGATGGTCGAAATCTGATCCATGTTGGCCGAGGCTTCCTTGACCGCGATGATGCGGGGGTGCTCGGCGAGACGCATCAGCGTCGAAGCCTCGACGTTCACGCCTGTTCGGCTGGGGACGTTGTAGACGACGATGGGCAGAGCGCCGTCATCGGCGATGGCCCGGAAGTGGGCCTCGATCATGCGTTGGTCGGGCTTGTTGTAGTACGGCGCCACGCACATCGCCGCGTCGGCGCCCAGCTGGGCCGCCCGGCGAGTGGCGCGGATCGTTGCCGCGGTGTCGTTCGAGCCGGTGTTGGCCACGATCTTGATTCGACCCCGAGACGGGCGCTCGGATGCGATCTCCACGGCCGTGCCGACGAGCCACTCACGCTCCTCAGGGCTGAGCGTCGGGCTCTCCCCGGTGGTGGCGGCGAGCACGAGGCCGTCGATGCCGGAGTCGATCTGGTGGCGAACCAGCGCTCGGAAGGCGGTCTCATCGATAGCGCCGGCGGGTGTGAACGGCGTCACGAGGGCCGTGAAGGCCCCCCGGAACTGGCGGCTTGGCGGCATCGGCTTGCTCCTTGAGGTTGGTTGGCTGTCGGGGCGAATGGCGGTCGAACCGGGGTCGGCCGGGCTATCGGCGGTTCCTAGCGTTTCGGGGCAATCGAAGCCGCGTTGGCGGCCTGCAGGCGGTCGTTCGGTCCGGATTCGATCGGCCCTTTGGCGATGATGTCGTCAACGACGTCGTCGAAGCTGTGGAAGCCGGGCGCTCGAAGCTCGACCAGAAGCCACTCGGCGGCGGTAATCGCGCCAGCGGCGTAGGCCGATCTGTCGCGAGCGGTCAGGCGCATCTCCAGGCTTTCGCCCGGGGCATCGAAGCCGACGAGGTGCATGCCGGGCGCACTGCCAGCCCGGATCACCGAGACGTCCAGCTCGTCGGGCGCGGGTGCTCCACTGGCCATCGGCTGGGCGACCCGCGTCTTGCGGGGGTGAGCCGCGATCAGCCGACGGGACAGCTCGATGGCCGTCCCCGATGGGCGGTCGGCCTTGGTGCGGCGATGCCATTCGACCAGGTATGGGTCGTATTCGGCGAACGGGCCGAACAGCCGCGCCGCATCCTCTACGAGGCGGGCGAAGAGCGTCACTCCCAGGCTGAAGTTGGCCGAGGCCACGGCCGCAGCGTTGTGTCCGGATAGCTGGGCTCCGACCGCGTCGCGGTCGCCGGCCCAGTTGGTTGTCCCGATCACGAAGCGGCGGACGCCGCCCTCCAGGGCTGCCGTGACGTTCGGCAGGACCGCCTCGCCGATGGTGAAGTCGAACAGGAGATCCGCACCGTGGAACTGAGCGGGGGAGTGGCCAGCCGCGGAGTCGGGCATGCCGAGGATCGCGGTCGGGGGCATACCGCGGCCGGCGAGCGCGGCTGCGACCGCCCGGCCCATGCCTCCGTCTCCGGCAACCATGCTGAGCATTCCGACTACCTCCGTGGACGTTGCGTGGATACAAGAAGACCGCGGCACCGGCTTGGTGTCGCGGCCCTCGGGAGCCTCGTGCCCCTCGGCTCCGCGGTTCGTTCCAAACGCCGCCGAGCCCTAGGGCCGTGCCTCCCGGCAGGGCCGCCAGCGCTTCGACTTGGGCGTGGCGATCAGTTGGACGACCATGGTTCGCGGATTATGCACCACCTTGGGATGGGATGCAATCCTTGCGGGGAATATGCATGGTGTATAGGCAAGCGCTGCATAGATCGCATACACCACGGATTCGCCCTAGACCCGGGGGCGCAGGCGTGAGACTCGGCCGAGCCGCCGCCGCTGAGCGCACTATTTCAGCGCCTCGACCAGGATTGACGTGAGCTGGTCCCACTCGACGAGGAAGGCGTCGTGACCTTTCGTCGATCGGATCTCGCGATAGGCCGCGTCCATTCCAGCTTCTTTGGCCGCGTCGACCATCGCCTGGACCTGGCCGGTGCCGTACAGGATGTCGCCTTCGATGCCCAAGCCGGTCAACCGCGTCCCGTAGGCGGCCAGTCGCTGGAGGGCGGCCACCTCGCCTCCTCGGTCCCGGCCGATGTCGTGCGTGTCCATCGCCAACACCAGCGTTCGGTAGGTGTCCTGGTCGAATCGTTCAAGGAGCTTGCGGCCCTGGTGGCGCAGGTAGCTGACGATCGACGGCGTTCCGTCCGCCTCGACGCGACCGGCGAAGCGTTGCTCGAAATCGATCTCGCTGCGGTAGGTGGTGATAGCCAGCTGGCGAGCCAGGTCGAGGCCTTCGATGCCGAGCTTGTCGACGATCTCAAGCTGGATACTGTCCCAGCCGACGGCGAGCTGGCCGATGCGGGCGGGTGCCGCGATGGGTACGACCCGGCTGATCTCGCCCGGTCGCTCCAGGGCCACTTCCAGGGCGACCATGCCGCCCAAAGATCCTCCTACCGCCAGGGCGAGCTTGCCGATACCCAGGGCATCGAGGAGGCGCCACTGGGCTCGAGCCTGGTCGCGCACCGTAAGGCGTGGGAACGTCGGACCGTATGGCTTGCCGGTCGCGGGGTTCCGGGAAGTGGGCCCGCTGGTCCCGTAGCGACTGCCGAGCAGGTTCATGCAGGTGACGCCGAACTTGTCGGTGTCGAGAACCTGGCCCGGCCCGATGAGCGGCGCCCACCAGTCGCCGGCGGCGTCGGCCGAGCCGGTCAGGGCGTGGACGACGAGGATCTGACGACCCTCGCCGATCGGCACTCCGTCGTGGCGGTAGGCGGCGACGAGGTCGGGCAGGATCGCGCCCGACTCGAGGACGAAGCGCCCGAGCCAGCGGGATACGATCTTGCCGGTCTGCGGGTCGGTTGAGTTGTCCATGCCCTTCAGGCTACGAAAACCGGGGTCCGCGCGTGCGGTCGAAACGCCGGGATCGGCGACGACGAAGACAGCCGACGCCGGATCCCTGGCCGCCGAGGTTGCCGAGGTTGGCAACTCAGCCGATGAGCCGGGCGAAGTCGCGATGGCCGGTCCCGAGAACGGCTGCGCGCCGGGACCCGGGCGGGACCCGGCGCGTGAGGCTGCAAAGGTTGGCTCCGTGTCGGCGCAAGCCTCGGAGAGCGCTTCGATGCCGCGCCGCACCGAAGCCCATCGGGCCGCCGATGCCCAACGCACTTGTCGGCCTCCCGCCTATCCGGCGGAGCCCGCCGGAGCTGCCGAACGAACGCCCGTGGCAGCGCCGATTGCCTGATCGAGGTCGGCGATGATGTCGTCGATGTGCTCGATCCCGACGGAGATGCGCACCAGCTCGGGTGTCACCCCGCTGGCGGCCTGGTCCTTGGCGGAGAGTTGCTGGTGAGTGGTCGAGGCCGGATGGATGATCAGGCTCTTGGCGTCGCCGACGTTGGCAAGCAAGCTGAAGAGCTTGACCGAGTCGATCAGCTTCCGGCCGGCTTCCACGCCACCTCTTAGACCGAAGGTGACGACGCCGCCGTAGCCGCCCGACAGGTACTTGTGAGCGAAGCGGTGGGTCGGGTGCGAGGGGAGGCCAGGGTAACTGACCCACTCGACGGCCGGATGGCCTTCGAGCCAGCGGGCGACGGCCAGTGCATTCGAGCTGTGACGCTCGATCCGCAGCGGCAACGTCTCGAGGCCCTGCAGGAAGAGAAAGGCGTTGAACGGGCTCAGGGCCGGACCCAGGTCACGCAGAAGCTGGACCCGAAGCTTGAGGATGAAGGCCAGGTTGCCGAATGCGCCGGTGTAGCTGACGCCGTGGTAGGACTCGTCCGGGTCGACGAAGTCGGTTTTGAAGCGCGGGGACGCGGCCCAGTCGAACGCCCCGCTGTCCACGACGACGCCGCCGATCGCGGTGCCGTGGCCGCCGATCCACTTGGTCGCGGAGTGGAGCACGATGTCGGCGCCCCAGTCGAACGGACGCGACAGAATCGGGGCGAAGGTGTTGTCGACTACGACCGGGATCTTGTGCTCGTGGGCGATGGCGGCGATGCCCTCGAAATCGGGCACGTCCAGGCGTGGGTTGCCGATTGTCTCGAGGTAGACGCCCTTCGTCCTGCCGTCGATCGCCTTCTCGAACTCGTCCAGCTTGGAGCTATCGACGAAGCGGAAGTCGACGCCGTACTTCGGCAGGGTGTACTGGAAGAGGTTGTAGGTGCCGCCGTACAGCGAGGCGCTGGTCACGACATTGTCGCCGGCGCGGGCGAGGTTCAGGATTGTCAGCGTCTCTGCCGCCTGGCCGGATGCGACACCAAGCGCACCGACGCCTCTCTCGAGGGCGGCGATCCGCTCCTCGAAAACGCCCGTGGTCGGGTTCATGATCCGGGTGTAGATGTTCCCGAACTCCTGCAGCCCGAAGAGGCGGGCGGCGTGATCGGCATTGTCGAAGACGTAGCTGGTCGTGGCGTAGATCGGGACGGCGCGAGCCTTCGTCGTCGGGTCGACGCTCTGGCCGGCGTGGACGGCGAGCGTGTCGGCGTGGAGCGTGGGGGCATTCTGGTCGGACACGGTGGGTTATCTCCTGGGCTGGCCGCCCGATGGCGGTGCGTAGCTCAACCTGCGGTTGATCCCGGGGAGCCCTGGGGTGGGGCAGTTGATGTGGCGGCTGCCCGTCGTGTGGTCCGGAGAAACAAGGAACCGCGGCTCCGGCGAGGAGTCCGCGGCCCCGGGACCGATCCTTGGTCCGGCTACGTCGCTAGCTGAGCCGGAACCTCAGACCCCATCCTCCGCACTTCGGGGCCGCCAGGGCATGGGCATCATCGAACAGCGCGGGCTTGAGGCCCTGCGCGAGTTCTCCCGGCGGCTGAAGTTGCTGGCGCTCATTGGCGACGAAGCATAAGGGCTTCGCGCCTCGGAGCGCAAGGCCTCGGCCAAATCAGGCTGCCCCATGTTGAGCTGGCGACAACGGGCTCGGGCCCTGCAGGGCGTAGGTCAACGACTGGCGGTCCGCTGGCGGCGCCTCGGCGACATGGAGTTTAGGCGGGCTTGAGCCCGGCGGGTGAGTGCGTTCTCCTCGCCGAGAGTTCGACGGTAGCCGTCTACGACGGCCCTGGCCTGGTTGCGAGCGGCGATCTTCTTGCCCAGCGCCACCAGCGCGTCAGCGTCGCGGCCGACCATCTCGAGGGTGTCGGGGTCTTCGGGGCCCGGCTGCTTGCGCATGATGGCAATGGCCTGCCCGTACATCGCATGGGCGGCGGTTGGATCCCCAAGTTTGAGAGCGATGTCCGCCAGATGGCCGTGCATGACCGCTACCGCTCGACCGCGCTTGCCCTGGACTCGCAGGTACCCCTCGAGCGTGGTCTGGTATGCGACGCGCGCGGCCTCCAGCTGCCCCAGCCGCTCCAGCGTCAGGCCCATACCGTAGCCCAGGTTGAGCGTGCGCATGTCGTCCGGGCCAAGAGTTTCGGTGCTGCCGGCATACAGCCGCCCAAGTGGACCGGCCAATCGCTCCGAGATGCTGCGCGCGCCCTCTTCGTCGTCCACGTCGTCGAGCGCCTCGGCCAGCCAGACCAGACTGTCGAGCGTGCGTTCGTCCTTTGGGCCGTGGAGCTGCTCGTGCGTCTCGACGAGCTGCGCCCAGGCGCGCCGGCACGCGTCGAACTCGCCGACCTTGGCGAGTTCCCAGGCCATGCCACGCAGAGCGTCGAGTGTCTCTTCGGCCTCCGCACCGAGGCGGCGATCCTGGGTTTCGTAGAGCCTCTCGTAGGCGTGTCTCGAGTCGGCGTGCGACTCCATCTTGCTCAGGACTCGGGTCAGGCCCTGGATAGTCCAGACCGTGTCCGGCTCGTCGGGGCCGAGCGTCCGGGTGCGGGCTTCGGCAAGCTCGCTGAAGCGGGCAGCGGCGCCACTCAGGTCTCCGAGCTGTTCGAGGTTCCACGCGAGGTCGCCGATAGCCCACAGCGTGGCGGGATGTTCGTGGCCGAGCACCTTCCGACGGCGCTCGAGTAACTGCACGTCCAAATCGTGCGCCCGCTTGTGGTCGCCACTACGACCCACCGAGTCGGCCAACCCCGCCAGCGCATCGAGCGTGGCGATGTCCTCCGGCCCGTTGAGTCGGGTCAGCTTGTCGAACAGGGTCCGATAGGCCGTGGCGGCTGTTTTGGCCTCCCCCAGCCGCAGCAGCAGGCGGCTGTGCTGGGTCATTCCCGCGATCGTTTCGGGGCCGTCCGGGCCGAAGGTGGCGATGGTCGCCGTCAGGGCCTGCTCCGACAGCGAGCGCCCCGAAGCTCGATCTCCTGCCCCGGTCAGGGCCCGGGCGAGCCCGAACATCGCGTCGAGCGTGTCTGGGTGGGTCGCGCCCAGGATGCGGCGACTGCGGTCGACCCGCTCGGCCAGCACCTCGCAAGCCCGCGCGTAATCCTCCATGTCAATGAGCACGCCCCCGAGGTACGTCATCGTCCGCAGGGTGAGAATGTTCTCTGGACCGAAGACGCGCCGCTGCGTGTCGAGGAGCTGCTCAAAGGTGGCCCGAGCGGCGGCGATGTCGCCGAGGGCGCGATGCGCCAATCCCAGGTTGTGGAGGACGCTGAGGGTTGAAGGGTCGTCGTGTCCAAGGGCGTTGCGGCGCCCGTTATAGACACGCTCGTACATGGGGCGCGCCGTACCCGGCTCATCCATGTACGAAAGGGCGACAGCCAAACCGTGAACTGCGGACAGCGTGTCGAGGTTGCGCGGGCCGAGAACGCGCTCGCAGCGTTCCATCAGGACGGTGTACGAATCGCGCGCGACCAGGTATTCCTCGAGTTCCATGGCAATGGCAGCCAGGCGAGCCTCGACCTCGATCGTGGTCGGATGGTCGGGTCCCAGAAGCTTGCGGCGTGCCTCCAGCACTTGCCGGCAGACTCCCCGCTGTGTCCTGATGTCTTCGATTCCTTCGAGCAGGACGCTGAGGTCCTGTAGCGCGGCAAGGCCAGCGATTGCTCGAGCCGGGCTGCCGGCTGACGCGCGGTCCATCGACAGAGCCGTATCTCCTGTGAGCCCCTGTGCCGTCAATGATGCCAGGTTCGTCGCACGGCGGTCCGATTCGGGCGGGCTCTTGCAGGATCGGTGATAGGCCGAGGCCGACTCAGCGCGGTGAGGCTCATCGGTGGGACCGGCCAGGTGGCCGACGACCGGGCTGTCGAGATGCTGCGCGCCCCGGGTGGGCGGCTCTAAAGACTCCTAAGCCGCGCCCGGCTGCATGCTGCCGGGGGTTGTCAGAGCGCGAAGCGAGACCGCTAGCTCGCGGTTGACGAGCAGTGTTCGGAACCACTCGCTCACCGTTTCGTCGCAGAACTCGTATTCGAGGACTGCGTCCGTGATGGCGACCATCGCCGGGCGATGGAAGATGCCGGCCACAGGGTCGGCCGTCGGCGGCGCGTGCATGAACCCCTCGGCGGCATATGGCCCGAGCTTCAGTGACACGCTGTTCGGCCTTGTCGCCAGGCGCCGCCTGGAGTCTCCGCGCGGGCCGTTGGCGACTACGATGTCGAGTTCGTCTCGGTTGATCTCAAGCCGCTCGAACTCCTGCTTGTGACCGTCGCGAGTGCTGACCAGGGTTACGTCGCGGACGACAATGCTGCTGCTCCCGTTGAGCAGATCTGCCAGGCGCGCCTCCTCGAGGTCCACCTTCCCCTCGACGCGGCAATCGTCGGAGAATGCGACGAAATCGATCTCGTTTCCCATGGCTTCCTCAGCCTGCGCCTGGCGCACTCATCGAGTCTTCGATGAGACGTGTCGCCGCCATATTACCGATCAAGATGCCCCGAGTGGAATAGGCCACCGTTCATACGCGCCGTGTGCCATGAGCCGCGGCGGCTCTTGACCACTTTCGGGCCTCCCGGTTCCGGTCGACCGCTCCCGCCTACGAAGTCGCCGTCGGCCCTGACCGCCGGCCGATGCGCCGCTCCTCACCGCGCAGGAGCCGGCCGATGTTATCGATGTGGAAGAGCCAGATCAGGGCGGGTACGCCCATGCCGTAGACGAAGTAGATAGGCGCGAGCGGCGTCACCGCTGCGACCACGATCATGGCGATACCGCCGATGAGGCTGGCGCTCAGCGATCCGATCGAGGAGATGCGGGTCACGGCGATCGTGAGGACGAACACCAGGAAGATCGCGGCCACGAGGTAAATCGGAGCGATGATGATCGCCCCGCCCGTGGCAGGGGCGACTCCGCGGCCGCCGTGGAAACCGATGAAGGGCGAGCGGCTATGGCCGACGATTGTCGCAAGGGCGGCCAGGATCTGCGGAACCGGCCCGCCGCCGATCCCAATTACAAGCAGGACCGCCACCGATCCCTTCGCCACGTCCAGCAGGCCCGACACCGCCGCCCATCGGAAGCCCACCGCCCGCGACACGTTCGCACCGCCCGTCCGGCCGCTGCCGATCGTCCGGGGATCGGGCCCGCCGATCAGCCGTGGAACGATGATCCCGAACGGAATGCCGCCGATTAGATAGCCGGCAACGAGCGCAACTGCGACCGGGACGAGGTCGGGGTTCTGCATCGCCGGGAAGTATAGGCCCGCGAATTCGGCGCCGGAGCGCCGTGTCCCTAGCCCTAACCTTTCGTCGAGCCGCCCGTCGAGCCGGAGGAGGCCGCCGAAGGACCCGATATGCCGTTTCCTGACAACTCCGCGAGGAGCCGCTCCGGATGGCCTCTCAACCACGTTCGTCGCTCCGGGTTGGTGGCGACATCGTCCACGAGGGCGGCGAGGCGAGCATTGACGGGCGTGGCCACCCCCAGCTCTGCACCGGCGCGGGCCACGGCGCCGTTCATCCAGGCTACCTCGGTCGGCTCCGCACAGGGTGCGTCCGGGGCGGCGGAGCGAACATGGATGCGAAGCGACGGCGCTTTGCCGGCGCGCGCCTTGCCAACGACGCGGGTCATGATGGGCCGGCCAAGCCAGGCCGGGAGCATGAGGCCGCGGGCCAGCCATGGGACCGGCGCGCCTGGGAGCGGCACCGGCCGTATGTCCATCCGCTTCATCACCGTGAGTGCCTCCAGAATCTGTCGCCGCTCTACGTCGAAGAGACGCGGGTCCCGGTAGATGGCGTCCGCATCCATGTCGAGGATCGCCCCGGTCGCATTTGCGATCAGGTTGGCCAGTAGCTTCGACCACTTCATGGGTGGCGCTGCAGGGCACGCGGAGACACGCAGCCCGGCCAGGCTGAAGTTGTCCAGCAGGCCCCGCACGAAAGGTCGGGCCGACTCGCTGGCAGCGGCGAGCGCGAGGCCTCCGCGGCCCATCCAGTGCACCTCATCCTCCGACGCAAGCTGGATCGGCGCGGTCAAAGAGCCCGCCAGCATCGGGGCCGCCGGCCGAACCTCGGCCGCGATTGCCTCTGCGCCGATGCCGTTCTCAACGGTCAAGGTCGGCGCCTCGGGCCAGCGCAACGTCGGTGCGAGCGCTTCGCGGAGGGCCGGCATCTTGACCGCGACGAGAATGACGTCGGGGGCCGGGGCATCTTCGGTCCGCGTGGATCGATGAACGGGGATCGTGACCCGGGATCCGTCTGGACGAATCAAGGCGAGCGGCCGATCCGAGTCGGGCTCGAAGATTCGGACCAGCGTGACGTCGTGGCCGACCGAGCCGAGGAGCGCGCCAAGGAACGAACCTACCGCGCCGGCTCCAACGACCAGTGTCCTCGGCCTCGTCAGCGCCGCTCCAGCGTGGACGAAGGGCCCGCTTTCTTCGGCGGTGCCCGCGTGGGGCGCCTCAGCCGTAGCTTCGAGAGCCGTCATGGGATTTGGCTGACCTGGAGGTGCGGACCGGGCCTCGGTCTGGGCCTCGCCGGTGGGCGTCGGCCCGCCTAGACTAACCGGCGGAGGTACCCTGCGCCAACGTTTGCGGAGAGCGCGGGGTCGGAAGCGCTGCAGTCGCCGACGAACCCGGGAGGAAATCGGATGCGGGGATCTCGCCGAAGTCGAGGTCGCCTTTGGAGTCTGCTGTGTCCCGGCCTGTGCAGCCTGCTCGTCGCCGTCACGGGTTGTTCGGGCGGCGAGGCTTCGCCCTCTCCTGTCGCTACGCCCGTACCTGTCTCGCCCTCGCCCAGCCCCGCGCCGACCCTGGCGGCGTCCCTCACGCCTTCCCCGCCGACCGCGCTCTCCGGCACGTTCACCCGGGCCGGTTCGATGGGAGCAGCGCGCCTGACTGCCGTGAGGCTCAAAGACGGGCGGGTTCTCCTGGTGGGCGGGCGCGACAGGTCGGGCAGCGCCCTGGCCACGGCCGAGCTCTTCGACCCCACGTCGAGCGCCTACAGCCCGGTTGGTTCGATGACGTCGCCCAGGCTCGATCCCACCGCGACCGTGCTCGGGGACGGCCGGGTACTCGTCGCTGGAGGCGAAGACAACACGCCGGCGCCGCAAGTCTCGGCCGAGCTCTTCGATCCGATTACCGGGACCTTCACCACGACCGGTTCCATGACGACGGCCCGCTCCGGGGCAACGTCATTCCTGCTGCAGGACGGTGACGTGCTCGTGTTCGGCGGCGATGACGTCAACGGCGTCAGCCTGAGCTCGGCCGAGCTCTACGATCCCAAGTCGGGTACGTTCAGCGAAACGGGCTCCATGTTGCAGGGTCGCGGTAGTTTCGGCGCGGCCGAACTCAACGACGGCCGTGTTCTCGTCGCCGGCGGCTGCTGCACCGGCTCCAGCCTGTACGCGTCGGCCGAGCTGTACGACCCCAAGTCGGGGGCTTTCCAGACCGCCGGATCGATGCTGACCGCGCGGATGGAGCCCGCCCTTGCCACCCTGGCCGATGGCCGCGTCCTGATAGCGGGTGGAAACGGCAGCGCCGTCGCAGAGGTTCCGCTTGCGTCGGCCGAGATCTTCGATCCCGAGACCCTGGCCTTCACTTCGACGGGATCTATGGCCGCAACTCGGGATGGCATGACGGCCACTCCGTTGTTGGATGGCCGCGTTCTGGTGGCCGGCGGCGCGACAGACAGATCGGCCGAGTTGTACGACCCGCGGGCCGGCGCGTTCGGCCCCACCGGTCAGATGATCGTGTATCGGACAGGGCTTGCGACGGCGACGCTCCTGGCCGACGGCCGGGTGTACATCGCCGGCGGCGGTTCCGGCGATGACGCCAACAGCGCCGAGATCTACCAGCCCTAGACTACCGGCGCACTGAGCTTGGATCCGCGCCGAAGAGCCGCTTGACGCGATCCACGGCAATATGGCGGCGCATCCCCAGAATCGCCATGGCGGGGTCGACGGCCGAGGGACAGACGGACGTGCACTCGAGAGCATCGTGGCAGCCCCATACGGAATTCGGTTCTGCCGCGAGGGCGAGCACCGGGCCGAGCTCGCGGCCTCGTGGCTCTTCGACAACGCGCGCGGCGGCCGCCAGCGCCGCCGGCCCGATGTACGAGCGATTCATCCGGGCGATCGGGCAGGCCGACAGGCATAGCCCGCACTCGATGCAGTTCTCGAAACACTCGAACATCTTGATGCTTTCTGGAGGCGCGGAGTCGTCGCCAACCTCGGCGGCGCGAGTCAGCGGCATGCCGACGGCATCGAACCGGGCGTAGAAGTCGACCATGTCGGTTGCCAGATCGGCGACGGGACGCTGATTCGCCAGAGGCTCGACCTTGATTGGCTTCTCGACGGGCAGATTCGCGATCTTCGTATCGCAGCCGAGCACCTCGCGCCCGTTCACTCGAACGCCGCAAGTTCCGCAGGAAGCGTGCATGCACGAATGGCGGAAGACGAGTGACGGATCGTGACGGCGCCGAATTTGCAGCAGCGCATCCAGGACCGTAGTCGCGGGTTCGACCGTGAGGTTGAAGTCGTCGAAATGGCCCTTGCGATCGCCCTTCTTGAATCGAGAGACACGGAAATGGACGGCCGGAGGTTCGAGAAGGGTTGCCTCCGTGGCCGGGCCAGCCTGCACGATCGGGGCGGCCGATGCAACCGACTCGTCTGGGGGGGCCGACTCGCTCTGATCCACTGGCTTGACCGGCTTGGTGTGGGCAGCCGACTGGTCAGGCTCGACCGGCGGGATCCGGGCGGTCGCGGAGACCCGGGCGCTCTCTGCCGACGGCTTGCCTCGGACTAGGCGCGGGTTCATGCCGAGTACCAGGTCGTGTGGGGCAGGAGCACGACCTCGGCCGTCCGGCACGGCCGGACCCGGCCGAGCTTGGCGCAGACGACATCGGCCGCGGCCTCTGCCATTGCCCGCAGAGTCGTGGCCTTGCCGCCGGCGATGGTCACGAAGCCTTCGGTGGGCGCCGCGTCCATGGCGTGGTCGAAACAGCGAAACTCGCGAGCCAGCCCGCGACCGGCCGAGGCTCCGGCTGCGGTGCCGGCCTCGCCGACGAGTGGCCGCGCGGCGGCCCAGGTCGCACGTATCTGCGCTCGAGCGATCGCTGGGACCATAGCTGCGCCCTCCCGCATGATGGCCTCGACGTGTTCGGTCGGGGTCGTCAGATCGTCCGGGTCGTCCACGACCCAGGAACTCGTGCCGAGTACGGTCCCCCCTCGCTGAGGCAGGATGAGGTCGCCGTCACCGGGCGGGTGGAGCCGGTTGAGAACCATGTTGCAGTAGCGGCCTCGCAGCGCGACAAGCACTCCCGGCGAAGGCACGACGGGCACCGACACGCCCGCCAGGGCTGCCACCTTTCCTGCCCAGGGTCCGGCGGCGTTGACCACGATGTCCGCGCCGATCTCGTAGTCCCGGCCGGCCGCGTGGTCATCGACCTTCACCCCGGTGACTGTTCGGCCGGCCATCGTTACGGCGACGACCTCCGTGAACGGGCGAATGTCCGCGCCGTTGCGACGGGCCGTCGCGAAGAAACGTAGCGGCACCCGCATTGCGTCCATCGTGGCGTCGGGAACCTGGATCGCGAAGCGAAGGTTGGGGTTGAGGCCGGGCTCCATGCGTAACGCTTGCTCCCGGTCGATGCGCCTGGTCGGCACGGCGCACTGCCAGCACGATTCGAGGAATTGATTCCCGAATTCGACGTCCTCATCCGTGATGGCCGCGAACAGGCCGTCGTTCTCCTCGAACGAGCCCGGACAGATGCGCCGCAGGATCTTGTTCTCCGCGATGCATTCGATCGCGGCGGCTCGATCCGTGGTCGCGTAACGGGCGCCGCTGTGGAGCAGGCCGTGGTGCCGGCCGGTGGTCCCGGACGTTACTTCGCCCCGCTCAACGAGTGTCACACGCAGGCCGCGCAGGGCCAGATCGTGGGCCAGCGCGCCGCCGGTGCCGCCACCTCCGACTATCAGGATGTGAGGAGCAACGGCGTCAGGCCCTGCCTCGCCGACGCTACTCACCTCGGCGGTCAATCGTGGCACCGAGGCCCGCCGGCGCTTCACACCAACCGGTGGAAGGACTTCTGCACGGCTTTCCTCCAGGGGTCCGTACTCCTTCTCGCAACGGGCCGACATCTTCTGGCCGTATCAGCGTGTGGGCCCGCTTAGACTAGCCGCCGACGGCGTGCTCGTCGCGGAAAGGGCGGAATCGAGACCGGGCCCAACGCCAGATCGACACGCCCTGCGGCGCGATGGTCCGTGGGAGCCGCGTGCCGCGACTGTGAAGCCACTCGTGCCCAGCCTTCCTGCCGATGCCGCTACCCTTGAGCCCCACCGTGAGATACGGCGGTTGGACGCGCGGTGCCGATCCGAGGAGGTTCGCCATGACTCGAATGTCACCGGAGGAAGCGGATGCGTACCGCCGCCACTCCCTGGACGCGCTGAGCGACGACGACCCGGCGGCAGTCCAGGAAGCCGAACCAGAGCTTTGGCGCCGCCTGATCGACCAGGCCGGCGCCCACCTGCGCACGCAGCCCGAGCCCGGCGAGTGGTCCGTGCTGGAGTGCCTGGGTCACCTCACCGACTCCGAACTGGTCACGTCCGCCCGTTACCGCTGGGTCCTGTCCGAGGACGAGCCGCCGCTCGTCGGCTTCGACCAGGATTCATGGGCAGCCCGGCTCGATCACGCGGCCGACGATCCGGCGGCGCTCCTCGAGTATCTGGGGATCCTGCGCCGGGCCAACGTAGCCTTGTGGCGGCGGACTCCGGTGGCTGACCGCGGTCGTGTCGGCATTCATGCCGAGCGCGGTCCCGAATCGTACGAGCTGCTCTTCCGCCTCCAGGCCGGTCACGGCCGCCTCCATCGCGCACAGGCAGAGCGCGCCCTGGCTCACCTCCGCCGGCCCGGACCGCTCGGCTGACCTGGCAGCTTCATCGACGACGTGGAGAAATCGGCCGGCTTCTGGCTCGCCATACGGACGGTCCGCCGGCCCTGGATAGCCTCGTTCGACGTCGGAGTGCTGTGACCGAACGGGCTCGAAGAGGTGAGAAGAATCTGGGAGCGCGACGCCGCGCTGTGGGGCGCTTTCCTCGACGACGGCGACAACCTCGCCGGCAAAGGAGACCTGGTCAGACAGGCTGCCTCGATCCACGAGGCCGAGGAGCCGGCTCCGGAACCGCGAGAAGCGGTGGGTTGACAGTCGAACCGCGCCGCCACTGGCGCCCGCCGGGCAAAGCCCCAGCCGGCAGTCGGCGCCGCCGAGATCGGTTCGGACCGGACGGCTTGCAGCTCAGCGCCAGGGGATCGGGACGATGCCGTCCTGCCGCGCCGACGCGATGTCGACCCAACCGTAGTCCGTCTCGCCAGCGGCGACGTGGGGCTGGGCGTCGGTCCACTCGGTGTTCCCCTCGATCGCGGCGTCCTTGAACGTGGCCTGACCGATCATCGTCGTCTCGATGAAGTAGTAAGAGTTGTTGGTATCGTCGAGGCGGACCGCAACATAGGCGTGCCCGGGGATGATGATTATCGCCGGCTGCATGCCGAGCGCCTCTACAACCGAGGCATACGTCAGGGTCAGTTCGATGCAGTTACCGCTGCTCGTGTCCAGCACCTCGCCGGGCAGTCGGATCCGCTGAGACGACCCCGACGCGAAGGTGATCGGCGTGCTGATGTAGGTCAGCTTGAAGTCGGTTGTCTCTGCCTGCCAGACGTCTGACAGGCGCTGCCAGACGGTGCCGTTCGCGTCGTCCGTGGCGTCGTAGCCGCTCGTCATCGCGCCGCTCGGGTCGAAGTTGGCGGCGTCTCGGATCAGCTTCTCCACGGACGGATCCGTCGGGGTAACCATCGCGGCAATGAGGTTGTAATCCTCCTGCTGGGTAAACCCGCTGATCGTCCACGGGAAGTCGTCGCGAGAAGTGACCAGGGTCTGACTGGTCTGGTCCAGGACCGTCCGCGGCTGGCCGTTGTCAAGGTATGCAACGGTAACGTGCAGGTCGGCCTGGTGCTGGCTGTTCAGGCCGTCGATGGCGGCGGTCGTGAGGCTCGGGTTTTGGCGGACTTCCTGGGTCCCGTTGGCATCGACGGTGACCGTGTCGGTGGCCTGATCGGTGTAGCCGTTGATCTGGCTCGTGACCACGACCTTCACGGCGGCCGAGTTTGCGTTCGTGATCGTCACGATCACGAAATCGTCGAGGAAGGTCCCGTACAGGTGGGCGATCGGAGTGATCAGCTCGTCCTTGTAGGTGTAGTCGGCGGTGATCTGGTCGACCGTGACGGCGCCGGCCGTCGCCCGCGGGGCGCCCGAGGCGACCGGCTGTGACGCCAGGGCTCCCGACGGGCCAGGCACGACTACCTGCACGCCCGATGCGAGCGGGCCGGACGAAGCGACGGAGGCGCCCGACGACTTCAACGGCGGCCACGTTGAGCCCGAGCCGCTGCATCCGGCCATCACGACGACGATCAGGGCCAGGGCACAAGACCGCCCCCACGCCGTGCGCCACGAACCCATCGGAACCTCCCCACCCGCCTGAAACGGGCTTGATCGCATGCGCGGTCGACGGTGCGATCGTAACGTCGGCCGCGCCCGAGTACCAGTCACCAATTCCGGTCAGCGCCGCGGCCCCGATCGATAGGAGCCGGCCAGGCGGTCTAGCCTCGGACGACCCGCAGGTCCAGGCTCGAGCGATTCAGGATTTCGACGCGGGCCTCGGTGCATATCACGATGTTCTCCAGGCGCACGCCCCAGCGGCCGGGAAGGTAGATGCCGGGTTCGACGCTGAAGGCCATTCCCGGGCGTAGCGGCGTGGTGTTGCCCGAGACCATGTACGGGTCTTCGTGCACCTCCAGCCCGATGCCGTGGCCGACGCGATGAGTGAAGTACTCGCCGTACCCCGCGGCCTCGATGACTCGGCGGGCCGCGGCGTCTATTCCTTCGGCGGGGATGCCGGATTTGACGGCCGCCGTTGCCGCTGCCTGCGCCTCGCGGACCAGGTCGTAGACGCGGCGGAATTCGGGCTCCGGCTCGATGCCGGTCTCGCCGGCGACCCAGATCGTACGAGTCGTATCGCTGAGGTATCCGGCCAGAGTCCCGCCCAGGTCCAGGACCAGGGGCTCGCCGCCCTGGATGACGCGGGTGCTCGCATCGTGGTGGGGCGAAGCGCCGTTCGGTCCGGAACCGACGATGGCGAAGTCGGCGAGATCGTGGCCCTCGTCGATCAGCCGGCCTCTTATCTCGCGACTGATATCAGCCTCGGTGCGGCCGACGAGGCGCCCCGCGGCGATGGCGTCCACCGTCCGGTCGGCTGCCTGGGCCGCGAGCCGCAGGAGTCGTGCCTCATCCGCGTCCTTGACCTGGCGAAGGTCGCGCGTCACGGCCCCGGCGGATTTGAAATGCCGGCTCGGCAGAGCCCTCTGAAGCCCGAGGACGTGCATCGACCAAAGGCGATCCGACAGCCCAATCGGCCCACGGGACGCCACTTCGGAAGCCCGCCGAGGCAGGCCGAGCAGGTCGGCGACACGCGCTGCCGCATCGTCGGTCTCCTCGAAAGCGACGACCTCGGCCGCGCCGGCGCCCACCAGCGGCGTGGCAGTGGCCTTGGTCGCCTCGAGGCGCGGTACTAAGAGCCTGTGAATGAAATGGGCCACTTCGCGAGGTCCTATGGGGTCGGTCGGACTTGACTCGCAAGGCCTACACTGGCTGACGCTTTGAAGGGGGTAGAGACGGTGATACGA
Organism: Candidatus Limnocylindrales bacterium; assembly: GCA_036404515.1. Lineage (GTDB taxonomy): Bacteria > Chloroflexota > Limnocylindria > Limnocylindrales > CSP1-4 > Fen-1039. The sequence continues at coordinate 29 of DASWZK010000028.1, read as the reverse complement.
AACATTCGTCTGAGTCGCGCAATGAGAGC
>DASWZK010000027.1:0-6257 GCA_036404515.1 Candidatus Limnocylindrales bacterium | reverse complement strand
TCATCCCACTCTTCGGTGAACGTCAGCTGCGGCAGATCGCCCTTGCGTTCGGGTTGACGATCGCCACCTTCCTCGTCGCGCCCTCACTGTGGCTCAACTATGCGGAACAGTTCGGGGCGATCTCGGCGCGCCTGGCGCAGCAGTCGGGGAATGGGTACAGCGCCTTCGGGTATCCAACCCTGCTCGTCCCGACCGCGATCGCGATCTTCCTCCTGTGGCGTCGCGACCCAAAGGCCGCCGCGTGGCTCGCCGTGCCCGCGCTCTGGCCCTCGTCCGAGTTCCACTACTCGACGTTTGCCCAGCCGGTTATGACGCCACTTCTGGCTGTGCTGCTCGCGCTCGGGGTTCCGCAGCTCCCACCGGTCGCGATCATGCTCTACGTCCTCTGGCGGTTCGCTGGCCCTCCGGTCCGGGCGCACCTTGCAGCCTGGGCGGCCGACTGGCGGGCAAGAGCCGGGATCGTCGGCTACGAGATTCCCTAGCGCCTTGTCAAGATGAGCGGCCCATCGAAGGGGCGAAATGTCGACCGTTGCGGCGTGCACGCGCACGAGCCGGCACCAGCACGGCCGGGTTCGGATGGTCCTCGTCGCGGAGACGGCCGGCATTCGTCTTGTCTGACAGGATTCGAGCGACAGCCAGCTAACCTTTGCCGTGCTGCCGGCGAAGGAAACTCCCGCCATGCGGGAGGCCCCAACAGGGCCGCCCGACTGGCCGGGACCGCGCCGCAGTGTCTGCTACCAAGGGATGGACGCGGACGGCATAGCCCGATGCAAATTGCGCCGTGCCCGGCCTCAGATCAGGGGCATCTCCGACAGCAGATGATCGTGGAACTTGTGGTTCACGAGGTGGCCGACTTCGAGGCCAGCGTGATCGGGCTGTACGTGTTCGATACACTCGACGGCAGGCCAAGAGCCGCCTGAAACCAGCGGCCAGAGCCTTCTGCCGGCTCGGAGTCCCCGGTCTGGTGGGGCTGATGCGGCGCTCGGATGGTTCAGGGTGGCACGATGAGCGGAGCGATGATGGGCCGCTTCTCGGGGTTCAATTGGCGATGGGTGCTCAGGATGGCAGGGCAGGAGGCGCTGGCCATCTGGTTTGCCTACTGGAGCTGGCAGACCATCGGCTTCTACTTCGACAACTTCCCGTATCACATGGACATGCTCGGGTTCGACTGCCGCCTCTACCTGCACGCGGCGCAAACCTGGCTCGCCGGTGGCGATCCCTGGGCCACATACGCCTTGCAGCATTCATGGGCCTCAGGAGCCCCGGACCTTCGGTTCTACTTTACCGGTCCACCCCCGACCGTCCTTGCGTTCGTCCCGTTCGCCTGGCTGAGTGACGGCGTGTTCACGGTCGGGTGGATGACCCTCACCGTCGCAGCGGCGTTCTACACGCTTCAGCGGCTCCATCTTCCGGCTTGGTGGGTCCTGTTTCCGCCGATGGCTCAGGCGGTGTTCGTGGGCAACCCGCACGTGGTCTGCCTCGCGCTGATCCTGAGCGGATCGAGCCTTCTGCGGGCGCTCGCGCCGGCGGCGAAGGCCTACGCTGTGCTGCCGATGATCGGCGAGCGCCAGTGGCGAGCCTTGGCTGTGTTCGCGCTAGCCGCTGCGCTCTCCGTCGTCATCCTCTGGCCGCTCTGGGCGCGGTACACGACCGACTATGCGCAGATTCAGGCGTGGATCATAAGCGCGACCTGGGGTGGCTTCTCCGCCACTCGCGACCCATGGCTGTTCGTAGTCGTGGCTGCCGCCATAGGTGCGCTCGCGCTCATCGACCTTCGTGCAGCTAGCTGGCTCGCCGTACCGGCGCTGTGGCCTGCGGCGGAGTACTTCTACGCCACGTTTGCGCTGCCAGTGATGACGCCGCTCTTGGCCGTTCTGCTCGCAGTCCCGATCAAGCAGCTCCCACCGATCGCCATCGTGCTCTACGTCCTGTGGCGGTTCGCTGGCCCTCCGGTCCAGACGCACCTTACGGCCTGGGCGGCCGACTGGCGGGCGAGAGCCGGGATCGTGGGCGACCAGATCCCCTAGCACCTTGTCAAGATGAGCGGCCCATCGAAGGGGCGAAAGCTCGACCGTTGCGGCGTGCACATCCACGAGCCGGCGCCAGCACGGCCAGGTTCGGATGGTCCTCGTCGCGGATACGGCCGCTCAAGGCTTCGCTTTGGTACGTCAGAGGCGCGCCCAACTCGCGCTGGAACGACAGTAAACAGCTTCCTGCCCATGGCCGCGCGGTTCGCGATCCCGCTTGCGGTCGTCGCCGCAGGGCTCTGGAGACTGCGGCCTGCCCCCTGGGCCCTCGCCATCATCGCGATCCTGCTGTGCGAACCGGTTGCACTCGTCGAGGTCGTCAGCGGGAATCCCGTGATCTGGTTCGTCGCGATCGAGTTCGCTGCGCTGGCATGGCGCCTGCCGGCGTCGCTGGGGCTATTCAAACCGTCTCTCTTCCCGTTCGCGCTGGTTGGGGTCCGAACCAGGGGGTGGTGGGCAGGTGTTGGGCTGCTGGCCCTGATGTCGCTGCCCTTCCTTCAGCTGAGCCTCACCTGGGTACGCGTCGTCCTCGACACACAAGGCCGGGGTGGTCTGTTCTACAGCAGCGATGAGTTCGCCCACGCGCTAATCCCGTACATTGCCTGGCTCGGATCCGATCGATTCAACTCCAGGCAGCTGGCTCGAATGCGAACGGTCCTCCAGCGCCTACTCCCGGGTTTCGTCCGACCTCGCTCCGACGCGTGACCGCCGGAGTCCTGTGGCCCAGACACTGGCGTGCTGGGGGATGGGAACATGCTGCCGGGGTCAGGGTACAGGGCGCTCCCTGTCTGGCGCTTACTCCTGGCCTCCGCCTGACGTCCGGAGGGCGGCTCCTGGCCCCTAGCCTACAGTCCTGGCGGTGCCTCCGAGCACCGCCGGCCGGCCGAAGCCCCAGATGCCTCGGGAGCTCTCGACGAAGAGCGACCACATCGCGTAAGCGCGGCCGTTTCGCTTGCCGTCGTAATGCCGGTAGCCGAGGTCGTAGATGTTGCCGGCGGGCGAGGTGGCGGTGAAGCGGCTGGGCGAGACGTCGGGGCCGAGTAGCCAGACGCATAATCCCCACATGGTGAGCGCTGCCGCCCAGTCCGACCGTCTTCGCGCGCCGCGTTTCCACGTCGCTCGGGCCGATCTCCTCTTCGGTGTCGCCGTGCTTGCCGCTTACGTGGCGGCTGCGGCGCTGGCTACCCAGTTGGACAACGCGAATCCGGACCGGATGATGCTCGTCGCCGAACGGGCGCTAGGCGGTCACCTGGATTCCGATGCCCTGAAGGGCACGGTCGACACTGTAAATGTCGGCGGGCGCTACTACCTGGCCCTCGGCCCGCTGCAGCTGCTCCCCTACCTTCCTTTCGCCGCCGTGCCAGCTCTGCAGGGGATCGGCCGCTATCTCGCAAGCCTGCTCTTCGGAATCCCGGCGGCGTGGCTGTCACTGCCGCTTGCCCGGGCATTCGGGGCCAAAGGAGCGGATGCCTTCTGGATCGCGGCCTTCACGGCCTTCGGATCGCTGCTCTTCTACGTCTCGGTCCTCGGCGACATGTACTACCTCGCCCACGCCGAGGCCTTCCTAGCCCTCACGCTCTTCCTTCTCGAATGGGCCGGCCGGCGCCGACCCGTGGCATTGGGCGCGTTGCTGGCCGTCTCCTTCCTGGCCCGGCCTACGACCGTCCTGGCGGCCGTACCCTTTGGGCTCGTGCTCCTCTGGAAGCAGCGGCTCGAATTGCGGGCGGCCGCGCGCAGCGCACTCGCCTTCAGCCTCCCGATCGCGGGCGCGATCGCCTTCTACGGCTGGTTCAACTGGGTTCGCTTCGGGTCGCCGCTTGAGTCCGGCTACGCCATCTCATATCTCACCGAGCCGAGCCTGGAGGCCCGCCGGGCCCTTGGAGTCTTCTCGATTCGCCAGATACCGGAGAACCTGAGGCTGGCCCTGCTGGCCCTCCCGGGCTTGACCGACCACTTCCCGTTCTTCCAGCCGAGTCAGTTCGGGATGTCGATGCTGTTGGTCTCTCCTGCGCTCCTGACGTCCGCCTGGGCCGGCTTCCGCGATCGAACGGCGCAGCTGCTGTGGGTCGCGGCCGCGCTGGTGGCAGTGCCGGTCTTCCTCTACTACGGCGGCGGCTACTGGCAGTACGGCTTCCGCTACTCTCTCGACTTCACGCCATTCCTGGTGGCGCTGATGGCGATCGGTTCGCGCCGGTGGATCGGCCTGCCGGAGCGGCTCCTGGTGCTGGCGGGCATCGTCTCCGTTTACTGGGGCATCGTCTGGGGTATCGCCTGGCACGCTGCATGAGAACTGTCGCCGGATCTGGCGCCCGATGCACGACCAAGGATGCCGGCGCCCCGCGGGTTCGATAGCCCACCTTCGGCGGCTAGAATGGTCGCGCCCTTCGAGAGTGGCGCGGCCGACCCCGTAGCCCGCGGAGGGTCCGGCGAGGAGGGTCATGGCTGGTGACGTACGTGGTCTGAACTGGCTCTACGTTGCCTCGACTCGCCGGCGTTCGGTCGCAATCGCTGCCGGTAAGTGGTTTTCATACGCTGCCCTCACCGGTGTGCTCCTCTCGCCTGGGTTGTGGTTCGGCCCTGTGTTCGATGCCGCGGCATTCATGCTCGTTGGCTCCGGGATTCGCAGTGGCGGGATGCCCTACCGCGACTACTGGGACGACAAACCACCGGGCCTCTACCTGCTGGACGCCCTGTCCCAGGCGGTCCTGCCGTGGCTCGACCGGTGGCTCGTGTGCTGGCTGCTCACGCTGGCGCTCACCGTTGGCGCGGCGATCATCCTCGAATCGCTGTTACGCCCCAGGGTCGGGGCGGCCATGGCGTGGATTGCCGCGCTTGTGAGCACGTTCTTCGTCGCCTGCTACCCGGTGGCTCTCGGGGGCGGCTACGGAGAGTCTTTCGCGCTTCCATTTGTGCTGACTGCCGTCTGGCTGTTGAGCAGGACGGAGCGACGGCTCAGGGAGGTTGCCCTGACGGGGCTCCTCCTGAGTGTCGGCTGCCTTCTGTCTGTGCAAGCCGCCCCGGCCGCGGTGGCGATCGGGCTGGCGGCGGTCGTTGGAAAGGAGATTCGAGGGACCACCAGGCGGATGATCTCCCTGGTGGCGGCGGGCGTCGTACTTCCCCTGCTCGCAGTCGGCTGGTTGGTATGGGGCGGTGCGGCAGCGCAGGCGTATGACCTGCTCGTGCGCTACAACACCGCCTTCTACATCCAGAACGGGCAATCGACGTTCTGGCTCAACCTCCTGATCGCCGTCGTCCTGCTGGCGGCTTTGTGGCCGGCGCTCGCAGCGCAGGTAGTGTGGTGGTCACGGAAGCGCGACCGTATCGACCGTGTGGCAGCGGCCTGCGTCGCTTGGAGCCTTGCCTCTCTCGCTTCTTTCGTCTATGACCAGCGCCTTTTCCTGCACTACCTGATCCTCCTGGTGCCGGCACTGGTCGTCATCGCTGCACCGGCGTACACGCGACTTTGGAGTCGGCTGCGTCATTCGGAGGCAGTGCTGCGGTGGATCGCCGTCGTCGCCCAGGGCATCACCCTGGCCATGCTCCTGACCGCATTGGTCGTGACTGTCCAATGGCCCGGCAGCACGTACGCGATCACGACGGCCTGGCATACGGATGAGATGGCAGTGTCGAGCTGGATCCGAGTCAACACCACTGTGTCGGCCACGGTCTTCGTCTGGGGCGATCATCCCGAGATCTACCTCGACAGCGACCGCTCCCCTGCTTGCCCATACATCTATCTGGATCCAATGACCACCCAGGGTTATTGGTCCCCGCAAGCCACCGCAGAGCTGGTGGCGCGCTGGCAATCCAACCCGCCGGCGGTCGTCGTGGAGACACCCTCGGTCGTGCCTCTCTTCCGCCCTGCCTCTTCATCAGCGGGTGACAATCGAACTTACGACACCCTCGACCCCCTCCGGGCTTTCGTACGCAGCAACTACCGTCTCGCCTACTCCGAAGGCCAGGCGGATGTGTGGGTGAAGAAGTAGGAACCCGCAAGATCTTTGGCTGCGGCGCCGCCGGCGGCCCCGGCCGATCGGCCGCGCGCGCCGGCGGCGGGGCGTCGTGGCCGGCCGAGCTACAGACCCAGGATCCCTCGGATCGTCTTTAGCCCTTCGATGACGTTCGCGACGTGCTCCTCGAACGGCACGCCCAGCTCCTCGGCGCCCTTGACCAGCTGGTCGCGTGGCACCGGCCGGGCGAAGCCCTTGTCCTTCATCTTCTTGGCGACGG
>DASWZK010000026.1:0-7545 GCA_036404515.1 Candidatus Limnocylindrales bacterium | reverse complement strand
CCGGCGGCATCAGCCCAGCCGAGGTTTCGGCCCATAAGTTCGCCGTCGCCCCGCAACCGGGCCCCCTGGTCTACTTGGCGACAACGCCGCAGACGCTCTACACCTTCACCGGGGCGCAGCTTCCGGTGAAGGTCTATCCGGGCGTGGCGTGGGGTGCCGACGCTGCCACCCCGCTCGACGACAGCGACGTGGGCTCCTCGATAGTCGTCACTTACACTGTGGTGGCCGAGTCCTTGCAGGGCGCGACGGCCACCCCGGTCCCGACACAGACCCCGTTCGAGTCCATAGGTGGCGCGACCGGCGCTTCGGTCCAGACGGCCACACCGCCCCCGACCGCCTCTGCGAGCGATTCTTCGGGCAACAACTCCGCCCCGCTGTTCGCGCTGCTGATCTGCTTCGCCCTGGCCGGGATCGGCCTGCTGGCTGCCGGGTCCCAGCGCCGGAGCGTTCGCCGCTAGGCCACTCACCGGGCCCGGGACCGCCCGGGCGGAGTGGCTACCTCGGGGGCTGACGACCTTCGAGTTTGACACCAGATCTGACACCCGATCGGTCCGGGAGCCTCTGCCGAAGCGAGCCGCGCGAGTCCAGGCAGAGTGCGCGCCTCGACCGAGCCGCTCGTCCATTTGCCCGCTTTGGCGAGGCGGTGTTACGCTCCCCGGGCCTATCCGCCATGGGACTGCGCTCCCCCTACAGGAGACCGGCACATTGCGGACCATTGTGGCCAAAGCGCTTGCTCTCCCCTTCCGCGGCGTTGCTCGCGCGGCGTCCAGGATCCATCGATCCGCCTTGGTTCGATTCGCGATGGTTTCGGGGGCAGTCGCGCTGGTCGTGGCAGGGCTCCTCGTCGGCCTGCCGGCCAGGCCGGTAGCCGGCCAGACTCTTCCAACTTTCGCTCCTCTCGCGCCCCAGGCCAACGCGTCCCGCGCGGACAGCAGCCTGCCTCTCGACGTGCCGTTCGAGGTTCAGTTCACCAAGCCGATGAACGAGAGCACGGTCCAATCGGCTCTATCGATCACACCCGATATCGACCTCCGGTTCCTGTGGGACGCAACCGGGCAGATCCTGTCTCTGGCACCGCAACCGCACTGGGCGCCGTACACGCTGTACGTGGTCGACATATCGGGTAACGCCACCGACCAGGAGGGGCTGAACCTGGCGACTCCGATTCACTCGTCGTTTCAATCGGGCGCCCCGACGGCCGGCACGATAACCGCTACGAAGATGGTGGCTGACCGAGCATCGCCAAGCACCGCATTCCAGGTCACCTTCACCCGGCCGGTGAAGCTTGCCACCGTCCTGACGCGCTTGGACATCAGCCCGCCCGTGGACGTCTCGATCGTCGGCGACGATCCGACGGACGTTGCCTCCCAGCTGTTCACCCTGACACCGAAGGAGGCGCTCGCGACGAATACCGCGTACGTCGTCGGCATGGCCAACGGCGGGACCGACTCCGCGGGCGCGACGCTCCAGCCAGTCGCCCCTCTGACGGTCACGACTCTCCAGGCCCCATCCGTCGTCAAGTTCACCCCGCAGGCCGGGGTCGTCGTCAGAGACACGAACCAGCCGATCTCGGTCCAGTTCTCGCTGGCGATGGACGAGAAGTCTGCGGCTGCCGCCCTGTCGGTGAAGGCGAACGGCCGAGCTGTGGCGGGCTCAACCTCGTGGACCTCCGGCGACACCATCCTGGTGTTCACACCGAGATACTCGTTCGCGGTGGGCGCAACCGTTTCGGTCCGGGTTGCGGCGTCGGCTCGGTCGACGGGCGGCCTGACCATGGCCGCCGCTGCCGGCTCCACGTTTACGATCGCCAGGCCCAGGGCAGCCGCCATCAAGTACACCTCGACCAAGATTCCGCTGACCGGCGGCGTCGCCTCGTCGAGCGCGCCGTGGCATGAGTCCGAGCTCTACGACCTGAGCCTGATGAACTGCACCCGAACCGGCGGCTGGGTGACGTCGGGTGGAGCCTGCTCCACCCAGACGCACCACACCCTTCCGGCGAGGAGCGCGCTGGTGTTCGACGACGGCATCGCCAATAAGGTTGCGCGGCCCTACGCCAAGGCGTTGGCCGACCTGGGCATCCTGACTCACTATCTCAACGGCACGACCACGCACTCGAGGATGGCCGCCGACGGCTATCCCGGCGGTTCCTGGGGCGAGAACATCGCCTCGCCGGGCAACTCGGGCCAGAGCGGGATGATCTCGATCGAGATCTACTTCCAGGACGAGGCCTGGTGCCGGTGTGCGCACTACTACAACATCATGGATCCGTACTTCCACCGGGCCGGCGTCGGCGTCTGGGTAACTGGGGGCCGCACGCGAGTCGTAGTCGACTTCTACGGCTGACGCGCTCGGTAGCGACAATCGCAGCCGCTGCCGGGACCGTTTGCCCGTTCAGACTGTGGCCCTCTTCCGCTACGGAATCCCGAAGGCGAAATGGACCCAGTGATCGCCGATCTCGGCCTGAGCTTCGGCGAGCGTGATCGTCCCCTTGCAGACTTCGTTCTTGAGCTTCGTCTCGAAGGCGTCCTTCACGTGCGCTCCGACCGATCGCCCGTCGGGCAGTGAAATCGTGTACGGCTCCGGCCAGAGGTTCCTCGGGTCGGTCGGATTGCCGCCGAGCTCGAGCGAGATCAAGTGGTCCTCTTCGTACTGAGCGAGTGACGTGTCCGAGTAGCCGTACTGCGAGATCTGGGTCTTCTTGAGGGCGTTCGTGTACGAAGTCGGCGGCCGGACCGTCACCGTCCATCCCGACTTGCAGACCGTGGCGCCGATGTCGGCCTGCGTAACGCTCGGGTTGAGCGAACCGGGCGTGAGAACCGGATCGGGCTCCCCGGGAAGGCGGGCCATCGGCGCCGCCGAAATGGTCGGAACTGGCTCACCGGTCGGACCCGGGGTAAAGCCGATCGCGGGGGTCTCGCTCCCGCCCGGCTCGTCGCCGGTGTCGACCGTTCCGCCCGTGGCGACAGCGTCACTGCTGGGCGAGGCGGCAGGCGTTGACGTATCGGCCACGGATGCGATCGGGGCCTGGGTGTCCGAAGGGGTCTGAGATGAGGTGGACGCGCTGCCCCCACAGCCGCCTAGGAGGCTCGCGGCCAACATGATTGCGAAGAGTCGCACGGACAGATGCCGATTACCCATTCCGAGACTCTCCTCCTCAGACCCAACTCCCCCGGCGCTAGCGGTTCATGCAGCCTACCTTGCCGATCGGCGGGCCGCCAGACCGCCTCGGGCCGGGCGACGGCCGCGGGCTGCGTTACTGCCGGTCGGCTACGATCCGCGGGTGAGAAGCCGAGCCATCCGCTCCTGCCCATGACCCCGTTCGAGGCCGCGACGATCTTCGCCGCGGGACTGGCCGCCGGCACGATCAACACAATCGTTGGCTCGGGCTCGCTGATCACCTTCCCCACGTTGCTGGCCTTCGGCTACGCCCCGCTCGACGCCAACGTGTCCAACACGGTTGGGCTGGTACCGGGCTCGCTGAGCGGGGCATTCGGCTACCGGCAGGAGCTGGTGGGTCAGCGACCGCGCGCCATCCGTCTGGGCATGGCCTCGGGCGCGGGAGGGCTGACCGGCGCCGTGCTCCTGCTCGCCTTCCCCGGCGCGTTCGCCGCCATCGTGCCGGTCCTGATAGCCGTAGCCCTGGTCCTCGTGGCGGCCGGGCCCCGCCTTTCCGACGCCCTGGCGGCGCACCGCCACGCTGAGTCGGACCGGTCGTGGCTCCTGGCATTGCTGTTCTTCGGCACCGCCATCTACGGCGGCTACTTCGGGGCGGGGATGGGCATCATCATGATCGCCCTGCTGACGATCTTCGTGCCCGACGACATCCAGCGCCTCAACGGCCTCAAGAACGTGCTGGCCGCTTTGATCAACGGCGTTGCCGGAATCCTGTTCATTTTGGTGGCCCCGGTTCATTGGGCAGTAGCCGTGCTCATCGCCGCAGGCTCGATCGTCGGCGGTCAGGTGGGGGCAAGGGTCGGGCGGAGACTACCCGCGCCGGCGCTACGGCTGGCGATCATCGGCGTCGGCGTGGTTGCGGAGGCCCGGCTGCTGCTCGGCTAGACCCTCGCTGGGCCGTGCGGCCCTTCGCTCAGGGGCGGCGCGCGATCGACTGGGAGCCCGCCGAGCGCTCAGGCCCACCGAGCATGCCCGGGCCGGAGGCGCCTTCCGGCTCGTCGGGCGCACTGGACTCGTCGGCCGCACTGGACTCATCGGCCGCACCGGACTCGTCGGGCGCACCGGCGACGGTCGCGGCGGTCCATGGGACATCATCCACCGTCTCGCCACGGACCGGCACGTTGGGCAGCCTGGCCCAGAAGCTGGCGCCGCCTTCGGGCCGGTTGAACGCGCCGATGGTTCCGCCGTGCTGGTCGACGATCCACTTGGCAATCGCCAGTCCAAGGCCGGTTCCGCCGGCAGGGGCGTTGTCTGCTCGCCAGAATCTCTCGAAGAGCCGTGGCAAATCCTCAGGCCGCACGCCGGGCCCTTGATCGTCGACCTGCAGGAGCGCCCCCCCGGCCTCCGGCCTGACCCAAACCGTGACCGTGGTGCTTGCCTGGCTATGCCGGATGGCGTTGTCCACGAGGATCGTTACCAGCTGGCGGATTCGCAGCGGGTCTCCGCTGACCGGCGCGGGCAGTGGATCCATCACTACCTTCACGCCCCGTTCTTGACCGAGCGCCGTCAGCTTCGATGCCGCCTCCACGGCGATGTCGCCCATGTCGAGCGGGACGCGTTCCACCTGGACGACGCCGGAGTCGGTACGCGCCAGGAGAAGCATGTCCTCGACAAGCGCGGTCATGTGCCGCACCTCGGCATCGATGTCCCCCAACGCCTCGCCCACGTCCTCCACCTTGCTGCGCCGGTTTCGTTTCAGGTCCTCTACGCTGGCCCCGATCACGGTCAGCGGCGTTCTCAGCTCGTGACTCGCATTAGCCGCAAACTCGCGCTGGCGTTGGAGCGCCGACTGACGACGCTGCATGGAAGCGCGGATCGGGACGAGAGCCCGGCCGGCATAGAGGTACCCCGCCAGGAGAGCGGCCAGCAGCGCTACCGCTCCGCCGCCCAGGAGGATCCAGAAGAGCGTCAGGAGCAGGCGCGCATCCGCGCTCCGATTCTGGACGAACTGGATCAGCCACGTTCCAGGGCTGGGTCCGACCGCCTGCACCGACATGATGTAGTAGGGCGTCCCATCGGGAGCAGTGAAGGAGCGCTCATCCGTACCAGTCTTGCTGGCGGCGGCGGCCTTCAGGCTTGCCTGATCGGGAAGACCCACCGGAAGCGTCTGGCCTCGCGGTGCGCGGACCACTCCGGCGGGAGTGACGTCGATTTCGAAGACGTTCGCACCCTCGCCTCCGAGCTCCGATGTCTCGGGGCCGGTGGCCGAAGGTTGGCTGATCAGGTGCCTGCTCGTGTAGGCCGTGAACGCGCTTTGGTCCGACGAGCCAAGAGCGGCCGCCACGACGGTGTAAGTGGCAACGCCGAGGACCACCAAGATGACGAGCGTGACGGCGCCGCTGACGGCCATCAGCCGCAGACGGGTCCGACGCAGGATTCTCGCGTCGTCGTCGCGGTCGGCCCAGCCTGTAGACGGCAACTCCGACGCTTGGGCCGTCTTGGCCCGTCTCCAGCGCCACGGCCTGGGAAGACCCGGGCGCGGGATCCTCATCGATCAGGCCGCACGAAGACGGTAGCCGACGCCACGGACCGTCTCGACGTGATTGGCCGCGTCGGTCCCCAGCTTCTCGCGCAGGAGATGAATGTAGGCCTCGACCGTGTTCGGCGTGAGAGCCACGCCGTATGGCCAGGCGTAGTCGAGCAGCTGGTCTCGCGACAGGACCTGACCCGGCCGGCGCAGCAGGCATTCCAGGATGGAGAACTCACGCTGGCTGAGATCGACCGGCTTGCCCGAAACGGTGACGCGTCGCGTGGTTTCGTCGAGCTCGATCGGCCCCGCCCTCAACGCCGTCGACTTCCGGGAAGGCGGACGCCGGCCGAGCGCCCGCAGCCGAGCAAGCAGCTCCTCATACGCGAACGGCTTGACCAGGTAATCGTCGGCCCCGGCATCGAGCCCTTCGACTCGATCGCTGACCGAGTCGCGGGCCGTGAGCATCAGGATCGGCACCTGCGAGCCCTTCTTGCGAAGGGCCCGCGCGACATCGAAGCCGGACCTGTCGGGCAAACCGACGTCGAGGATGATCGCATCGAGCTCCAGGTTGGAGGTGGCCATCTCCAACCCTTCTTCGGCTGTCAGGGCCGTCTCGACGACGTGTCGATCCTGGCTCAGGAGCCGCTTGAGGAGGCGGCTGAGGCGGGCATCGTCTTCGACAACGAGCAGGTGCACGACGGCACTCCTATGGCTGGGTAATGAGGACGTCCTTGGCGGTCAGAGTACGCCCGCCCAGGGCCCCCGATGCGCTCGGATTCGGAGTTTCGCTGGCCAATGCCGTTGTGTCGATCTGGACGGTCACGCTCGTGCCCACCTGGACGGCGCTGGGGCTGGCAGGCGTCTCACCGTGATACGTGGTGTTTCCGGAGAGGTCGACCGTCACCGAGGTCCCGTTGGCCTCCTGGATCGTCATCGTAGAGCCGTTGATCGACTGGACCGTCCCGCTGATGCCGCCGGTCACACCGCCGACGCCGGCGCGCCCGGCGAGGGTGCTCGCGTTGAATGTCTGGCCCGGTGCCAGGGATGCCCGCGCGAAGCCGCCGAAGCGCCCACTGGCGTTTGCCGCGGCGGTAGCGCTGGGAGCCGTGAGGTGACCCAGCGCGAAGCCGATGCCGCCGACCGCTATGAGAGCGGCCACGAAGAGCAAGACTACCGTCGTTCGATCCTGCTTCCCAGATTTCGCCGGCCTGGCCGGCGGGGTGGAGACTGTCATCTGTTGTGCCCTTTCATCCACTGGAATGCCTACTCGTACCGAAGAGCGACGACGGGGTCGAGGCGGGCGGCCTGGCTGGCGGGCCAGACACCGAAGACGATCCCGACGATGAGACTGAAGCCGACCGCGACCACGACGGTCACCGGGTTGAAGACGAAGCCCCAGCCGGCGTACGTGCCAATGCCGAAGGAGGCCACGACCCCAACACCGATGCCGATGATGCCGCCGGCCAGCGATAGGGCCAGGGCCTCCACGAGGAACTGCGACAGGATGTCGCGACCCCGGGCGCCGATGGCCTTGCGAATACCGATCTCACGGGTCCTCTCGCGAACCGAGACGAGCATGATGTTCATGATCCCGATTCCGCCGACGAGCAGCGAGATCGAGGCGATCCCGGCCAGCAGGAGAGTCAGCACGTCGCTGACCGAGCTGACGGTGCCGAGCAGCTGGGCCTGGGTCGCGATGGTAAAGTCGGCAGTACCGGTGCTGGTGATGCCGTGGCGCTGGTCGAGAGTGGTCGTGATCTCGGCCGAGACGGTGTTGATCGCATCCTGGCTCGTGGCGCTGAGGCCGATCGCCGAGACGCTGTCGCTGCCGATGAAGAGCTCATGAGCCGTCGAGATCGGGATCACGACCTGATCGTCTGCGGTCGTCGTGCCGCCCTTCG
>DASWZK010000025.1:0-33449 GCA_036404515.1 Candidatus Limnocylindrales bacterium | reverse complement strand
GTCCGCAAGCCACGCCGCGTACAGGTGGCCTTCGAGATGGTTGACGGGGACAAGCGGTTTGCCGTGGACGTAGGCCAGCGTCTTGGCGAAGTTGATGCCAACCAGAAGCGAGCCGGCGAGGCCCGGGCCCTCGGTCACCGCGACGGCGGCGATGTCGTCCCAGCCCACGCCGGCCGCTGCCCATGCTTCGTCCAGCACGGGCACGATCCAGCGCAGGTGCGCCCGCGCCGCCACTTCGGGCACGATACCGCCCGACGCTGCGTGCATCGCCACCTGGCTAGCCACGACGTTGGCATGGATGCGCCGGCCATCCTCGACTATCGCTATGCCTGTTTCGTCACAGCTCGACTCGACCGCCAGGATCAGGCCGCCCGTGGTCACGGTCGCCTCCGTGTCACGCTACCGGGTCGGATGACGCGCGAGTCGCCGGGCTCCGGGCCGGAAGGCGCGCCCAAGCCGGTCGAACTCGTGGCATCCGTGAAGCCGCGGCCAGACTCGACATTGGGTGGCCCTTCGACGCTCTCCGGCCGGTCTACCGGCAGGCCGTCGGCCCCGATCTCGATGTCCGGCCTGGCCGATACCGCGGCGCGAAGCTCGGCGATCCGGTCTCTCATCGACCGCCCACCGAGAGAGTCGGTCGTCATGATCAGGGCGTCCTCGTTGTCGTCGCTGTAGTAGCGTAGCCTGACGCCGACGCCCTTGAAGCCATACTTTTCGTAGAGACGGCGCGCCGGTATGTTGGACGGCCTCACCTCCAGAGTGGCTTCGTTTGCGCCTCGCGCTCGGGCCAGGTCCAGCAGCGCGAGAAGAAGCCGCTCCCCTACTCCTTGCCGGCGCCAGGCCCGGCGCGTCGCGAACGTGGTCACATGGGCCTCGTCCACGAGCAGCCATATGCCGGCAAAGCCGACGATCTCCTCCTCCCAGCGGGCCACGATGTAGGCTGCCAGCCGGTTGTTCTCGAGCTCCTGGCGGTACGCGTGGGCCGGCCAGGGCGTGCTGAAGCTTTCCCGCTCGATGACGTGGACGGCGGGCAGGTCTTCGACCTTCATGCGGTCGATGACGATCCTCACCGGTGGTCGTGCGACCATCGAACCTCCCCTTTTGCCACCGGCACGCCGCGCGGCAATGTCACGTATTCGGGGACGAGACGGGCAACGTCGTCGCCACCTGCGGCAAGCCTGAGGACTCCTAGACGGACGAGCGCGGCCGAGAGCCCCGCCTCCGCCAGCGCGCCGAGGGCCAACGCCTCATCCGAGGCCCGACCGGCCAGGTCGACGGCAACTATGACCGATCCGAGCTCGGGTTCGAGCTCGTCGCCGCCGCGGATCAAGCGGGCCCCGCCGCCGGCGACCATGAATCTGTCCGAAGGTCCGGCCGGAAGAAGCAGGACAGCCTGCCTCGCTTCGAACGATCCGGCCAGGCTGGCCGCCTCGAGAAGCGCCTCCGACGTCGCGACGCCGGCAATCGGAACGTCCAGGCCGCGGGCGAGCGCCTTAGCCGTCGAGAGGCCGACTCGCAATCCGGTGAAGGCCCCCGGGCCGGTCCCCACCACGATCCCACCCAGCTCGGCAAGACCGATGCCGGTCGTCTTGAGCATCCCGTCAATCCGGGCGAGCAGCTCCTCGCCATGGCGGTAGCCGGCGGGCCAGTGCCGCTCCGCAATGAGCGCCCCGTCGCCCTCGGCGAGCGCCACCATAGCGTTCGTCCCCGACGTGTCGATCGCCAGGATTCGGCGAGCTGTCATCGACCGGCCTCCGGTGTTGGCTCGGGCGCACGAGTCACCCGGATCACCCGAGGATCCGCCTTCTCGACAACCGCTGGCACGCGCTCGAGGTATCGAGCGTAGCCGGCCTCGCCCGGTCGAATCGTAATCCGCCGGGGATCGTCGCCGGCGCCGTCGATCAACACGTCGAGCCGTTCGGCCGGCATCGCGTCCGCGAGACGCTCGGCCCACTCGACAATTGTGACTCCCTCGGCCTGGCGCTCATCGATCAAGCCGCCGGCCAGCGCTTCGGCCGCGTCGGCGAGCCGATAGAGGTCGACGTGGAAGAGCGGGAGCCGGCCGCGATATTCGGCCATCAGCACGAAGCTCGGCGAGACGATCGTGTCGGTGATCCCCAGGCCCGCGCCGAAACCCTTGGCGAACTGCGTCTTGCCGGCGCCGAGGTCGCCGATCAGGCTGATCAGGTCGCCCGGCCGCGCAGCCGCCGCAAGCGCCGCCGCCAGGGCGCGCGTCTGCGCCGGATCACGTGTGACGACGATCCGTTCGAGGCTTTGAGTTGCGATCACCCCGCGAGGTTACTCGAAAGCGTGCCGGCAGCGCTCCGAAGTCAGGACGCAAGCCGGCCCATGCGCCGCTGGCAGGCTGTCGGCCGGCAGTCAACTCCCGCCGCGCCATGCTGTCCAGCCACATGCGGCGACGGGCGAGTATCGCTAGAAGATGAAGCGCTCCAAATCCGAGACGGGGATGACGATCGGTTCCGTCTGGCGGCCGAAGCGAACGACCGCAGCCTCGAGGTGGATGCCGGAACGGAAGCGACGCAGGCCTGCCGGCTCGAGCCACTGACCCTCCCGGCCCGCGTGCTGGCCGCTGCGGACCCGAATCCAGTCGGGCGGCAAGTCCGGCAGCGGAACCTCGGCCCCGTCGAAAACGAGCAGCGGCGGGTCGGTGACGATGGCCACTTCCCGACCGGCCATGGCGGCCAGAAGGGCCAGGATCGGCGTCGCGATGGGGCGGCGGCCGTGGCCGTCCAGGGCGATGAGCCCAAAAGGCACGGACGGTACCAGGCTCGCCCTCTGCCGCATCTCCGACGCCTCCAGGTCGCGAAGCTCGCCCCGGCCGACCGAGCCGGCGACCAAACCGCGGATTGACACCGCGCGGGCGCGGCTTATGGCCTGGGCCGAGATGCGACTGCCGGCCACGACCACGGCCCCGGAGCGGCCCACGTCAAGGGCGTTGGCCCACAGTTCGCCGTCGGTCAGACGGGGAACGTCGAGGTGGCCGCGCGACGGCTCACCCGCAGCGATTGCTCCGGTGAGGGCCGCGCCGGCCACTTGGATCGTCACCTCGACGGCGTTGCGGGCCTCGCGCACGACTCCGGCCACGGACGACTCCACGATCTGGTGCCGCTCCCCGGCTGCGGCACGCCAGCGGCCCCCAACCTCGAAAAGCAGAGTCCCGCCCACCCGGACCGCCGGCTTGCCCCTGATCATCTTCCGGCGGTGCTCCGCACCGCCCACCCACCATTCCCCCGGAACCGGCGGGCGCCGACGGTCCCCTCCGAGCGAGGGTGGCGAAGACGCTTTTCTGACCGCCATCGGCGCGCGGGAACTCAGGCGTGACTCCCCGAGCCCACCACGGTCCTCCTCCCAGAGCGAGGCGAACGATCCATCGGCGGCCGAACCGGTTCCTCCGTCATCGCCCCCCGACCAGTTGCGGGCCGGACCGACCAGGTCGCCGGCATCGACAGGCTTGGCGTCGGGCGTGCGCTCCGCGATCGGCATACCCGGTATGACAGCGTCACCCGGCGCCACGAGCGCACGGTCGCCCGGCCCCAATCGGAAATGAATCGTCGGCGAGAAGACGAGAATCCGCCGGCCGGCCACACGCGCGAACTCCGCCGAGATCTCAGTTCCGGGCAGCGGTCCAAGGGCACTCATTCATCGATCTCCGGCCACATGCCGCGCTGCCAGGCCTCGAGGGCTGCTCGCCTGGAATCTGGCCTGTCGGAGATGCGCATCGGGACGTCGCGCAGATCCACGAGCAGACCGCACAGCCCGCCTTCCACATCGACGGAGAAATGGCGGCTGCGGTTTACGAGCCTGACGGCGTCACGGAAATCGAGGTCCGCCCTGGCGGAACGGCCGGGCGGCAGGTCGACGACCTCGACCATGCCCGGATGCAGCTCGATCTCAGACGCCGACGATGCGCCCTTGAGCCGCAGGCGACCGGCGCTGTGACCCGTTCTGACGCCGGCCGGAAGGATGAGACCGCCCAGTGGCAGAAGGATGTCGTCGGCCAGGTTAGCCAAGAGCCGACGCCGTTCTTGCTCGTCCTCGACGGCCCCAAGAGGGCCGAGAAGGCGGGCCTGGTCGATTGCGAGGTGGCTCACGCCGAACCGACGAACCAGGTCGGCCAGGGCCAGGGCCACCACCGACGGAGGTAGCGCGCTGAATACGCCGCCGGCCGCGACAAGCAACTCCGGCATCGGGCTGGCGACCATCGCCGGCGAGGATTCGACCAGGCGCCCAATCGCCGCTTTGGCCGCTGCGAGTCGGAAGACGGCCCCGTCGCCGTCGGCCTCGCCCCAGGGCACGAGCCGCAGGTCGTTCAGCCGATCCATCGCCCGATGGCGATCCAGCGGGGTCGTCGACCAGGCCAGAACGCCATCTATCACTTCTTCAGATGGGTTCTCCGGCGCGAACGAGGCGTCGGCGAGACACACATGGGAGGAGGCGACAGATAGGTGTCCCTGGCCAACCGGTTCGGACCGAGACCACAGCCCGCCCTGAAGGCCGATCTCGACGACCTCGATCGATCTATCGAGCACATACGCCAGCGATGCGATCGACAGGGCGACGCCGAGCCGACTGTCGTTCGGCGAAATTCGCAGCCCTTCGAGGACCTGCTGCAGCGAGGCTCCAGCAGGGTGGCCCGCTCCGGCGTCCGGGACCAGGAGGACGTGAGGGGAAGCGGGGCGGTCGGCGGCTTGAAACGCGGGCGGGATCGAGTCGCGGGCGGCAACCGGAGCAACCAGGGTCGAGCCAACCTCAGCGGCCGGAGCCTCGGCTGGGACCTCGGCCCCGACCCCGGGCTCTTGGGCCTCTCCGTCCGGTGGCAGCCCGTCAGCGACCGACCCATCGGCCGTTGCGCCATCGGGCCGGGCCGATTCCGCCGCTTCTGATTTCGCGGCCACCGCGGGTTCCTCCGCGGCGGCCGCCTTCGTCGACGCAAGCTTCGTATCGGCAGTCGTCTTCTCGACAGAGGCCTCGACCTGGACAGTACCCGACGCCTCAGCCACGGCCCGGATCGGTGCCGTTGGCTCGCGGCCCGGTCGAGCGTCGCTGACAACCGCGAATGCCGACCCGTACGCCGCCGCTCCACCTGCCAGCATTACCGTCAACTCGGGGCGGGACTGCGCAACTGCGGCCACCAGGGCCGCCAGGTCCGGCAAATGCCGCTTCTCGTCGCCACCCGGGTCTTCATCGGCGCCGAGAAGCACCGCGTCGATCTCGGACGTCAGGGCGAGACGGCTCAGGGCGACGTAATCGTCCTCGTCGGCGCTGCCGCCAACCACGAGCCATCCCGCTCGCGAGGCGGACGTCTCGAGTCGTCGCCGCTGCCGGCGCGATCCCGCCAGGACGGCGATCCGGCGCTGGGGGGCGGTTCGCGCTACCAGCCGCGGCCACGTTGCGACGAGGGTCAGAATTTCGGCGTCCTCGGCGGCGCCGAGTTCGGTGAGCATCTGCGGGTCGGTCAGTTTCAGCCGGGCAAGGAGCCTGACCAGCGCCGCGTCGACGTCGACACTGGAGGGCGCAGCGGCGTGCGCAATGAGGCGCCATCGGCCGCCGATGTGACCCAGCAGCGCTCCCGACATGGTGGCCGATCCGAGGTCGAGGGCAAAGAACGCTCGCGGCTGGTTGATCACCCGGCTATGCTACCCGGCCGCTCCGTCGATGTCCGCCCTCAGGCGTCCCAGGAGATCTCCTCGTCCGGATCCTGCAGACGCTCGATGAGCTGCTCGATCCCAAGATCGTCGGCAAGGATCTCAGTCGCAACCGGCAGCTCGCCGCCGAAAACGCGGCGCAGCGTCGGGTCGAAGAAGACCATCGCACTGCTACCCAATGGACGATACGGTCGGCTGGCCTGCAAGAACAGGACCGCGGGCACGGTCAGCCCGCGAAGCTGGATCTCGCGAGCAACTTGCTCCACGAGATCCTCACGCTGCTCCTCCGAGCGGGCCTGTATCTCGATCAAGTCCGAATGCTCTCCGCTGTCGTCGCTGGTGAACCGATCGTTCTCAGCCGAGCTGACCGGGCCCCTAATCGGATGCCCCGCCTGTTCGCTCGTCGGACCTCTCCCGGCCCCGACTCACGTCGCACGCAACTGCGCGCATCCCGACCGCCTTGGCTGCCGCATAGTACACCCGGGGTAACCTTCCGGACATTCCAGCTAGTACTTCATGCGAGATCGTGTTGCCCCACTGCGCCACTTCGAGCGCGCTTATGCTGGCTCCGCCCTGCTCTCCGATCAAAGTGAACTCGTCGTCGACGGTCACCTCCGGCCCGGGGACATCGGTCACGTCGACCATGATCGCGTCCATCGCCACGGTTCCCACCTCCGGTGCGCGAACTCCCCGGACGAGGACCTGGGCCCTGTTCGAGAGGCTGCGCGGGTAGCCGTCGGCGTATCCGAGGGGCAGCGTGGCGATCCGGCTCCGGCGGGACGTCGTGAAGCTCGGGCCATAGCTGACCCCGGTGCCGGGTTCCAGCCAGGCCACGCGAACGGGCCGCGCCTTCAGCGACATGACAGGCCGCAGCCTGGCGGCAGCGATCTGGTTCGGCCCGGCCACGTTCAAACCGTCCGGAACGATGCCGTACTGCGCGATGCCGATGCGGACGACGTCGTAAGCTCCGGCGGTCGCCGCAAGCAGGCCACCGCTGGCGGCGAGATGGCGCACCGGCAGCGTCATGCCAGCCGCTTCCAGGAGGCCGGCGGCGACTCCGAGACGAGCCTCCTGGCCGGCGGTGACCTGGGCGTCGCCAGCGGCCTGGAGGTGCGACCACAGGCCGACGAGGCGCGCTCGTGGATTGGCCCCGATCGCGGCCGCCGCCGCAACCACGTCATCGGGGTGGACGCCGCCACGGCCCAAGCCGGTTTCGACCTCGAGCTGGATGGCGAGCCGGTCCCCGCCCTCGAGCGTGGCGCGAGCTGGTGCCACCGACAACGCGGCCAGGGTTCGACCGAGCAAGGGCCCATCCCCTGCCGTGATCGTCATGCGGTGGCGCAGGGCGTCCGGCGCGAGCTCCGGTGGGATAGGAAAGTGGATCGCGATCGGGACTTCGATCCCGGCCTGACGCAACTCCAAGGCTTCGTCGAAGGTGGCCACGCCCAAGCTGCGAATACCGGCCGCAACCAAGGCTCGTGCCACCCACACGGAGCCGTGCCCGTAGGCATCGGCCTTTATCACGGGTTCGATGCGAACACCGAGCGGCAGCAGACCCTGGAGGAGCCGTACATTCGCCACCAGCGCGTCCAGATCGATCTCCAGCCAGGCCGTCTTGGGCAACGGTGGGAGGTCGCCGTCCGGACCGGCCTGGATCAGGGCGTGACGCGTCGCCGTGACCCGGCTCCAGATCCGGTCGGAGAACGCTGTCACGCCGACCTCATTGATGTGCCGGCCTGCTGCCGGCCCCCGTCAAGTGGAGGGAGCCGGCACCCGGCAGAGAAGAGAGCTTCTTGCGGGCCAGCGGCAATTCGGGCGTCAGATCGGACGCGAGCAGACCGGCGTCGCCAAGGCGTGCCCTGACCGCCTCGCCGGCCATCGCGTGGAGGTATACGCCGAGCTGAGCGGCCTCGAAGGTACCCAGGCCCTGAGCCAGCAACGCTCCGATGGTCCCCGCGAGCACGTCGCCGGTGCCACCGCTCGCAAGGGCAGGGTTCTCGAACGGGGAGACGGCCGTTCGACCGTCCGGGCCCGCGATGACAGTTCGGGCGCCCTTCAGGACCACGACCTGACGCCACTCACGAGCCGCGTCGCGAGCGGCTGCCAGCCGACGTCTGTCGTCAAAGACCAGGTCGCCCTGCTTCTCAGGGTCGACGCCATCGGCGGCTCGCAGTCGCAGAAACTCACCGACATGAGGCGTAAGGACGCACCGCGCGGCCACCTCGGCGGCCCACCCGTCGACGGTAGCCAGCGAACGCAGCGCCTCTGCGTCCAGAACCGAAGGCAGCGGCTCGCCGTCCTCGTCCGGACCGAGCAAGCCTCGGATGAGCTCCGTCATGGACAGGCTCGGCCTCAACCCTGGGCCCACGACCAGGGCGTCGTGGTCGTGGTCGAGAATGCGGGCGAGGGCCTCCTCCGGGTCGACTTCCTCGACATCGTCCTCCGGCAGCGACAGTGTGGTGGCCTCAACGACCTTCGCCGCGAAAAGCGGCTGAAGAGATTCGGGCGTGGCCAGCGTGACCAGGCCGGCCCCTGCCCGACCAGCCGCGGTGCACACTAGCAGCGCAGCGCCCGCGTAATCGACCGATCCGGCGATCACCAGCAACTTGCCGAACGTGCCTTTGTGACCGCGGGCGGGACGGGGCGGGAGAAGAGCGGCAGCCGCCGCATCGTCAAGCAGGATGGGTTCCGCGACGGCTCGGCTAGGCATCGGTCTCCTCCTCGGGCGATATTCCGTCCGCGAGCCGACCTGCCGCGCTCGCCGCAAGCTGCGCCTCGGTCACGGCGACGTCCTTCGCAAGTTCGCGCAACCGTTCGAAGCGCCGCGTCAACGAAGCCTCGTGCTCGCTCAGGCGATCCTCGATATCCGGCGGGTACAGGAAACGGCCACCGGCCGTTCTCACTCCGTAGGCTATCGCGACCGCGAACTCCGATTCGTGGCTGATCGAGAGGGCGACACGACCCATGCCTAGCTGCTCGGCCCGCCGGGCCGCCCGGCCGTGCAGCTTCACGGCTGGCTGTCCGGTCGGCAGACGCTCGATCTCGATGTCGCGCCAGCCAATCCCACGAACGCCCAGGCCCAGCACCTTCGACACGGCCTCCTTGGCGGCCCATCGGCCGGCCATAGTTTCTGGCCGGCCCCGAACGTAGGCCATCTCGGCCGGCGTCAGGACACGCCTCGTGAAGCGGTCTCCGAACCGCGTCAGCGAATCCCTGATGCGAGAGATGCGAATTATGTCGATCCCGAGCTCAATCGTCCCCGGATCAGGGGCCGTCAGGGGCGTGCCCGGCCGGGTCACGCCCCTCGCCGGAACGACCCCCGGGCTCACTCCCGTGTCGGCCGGCGCCGAGCCCGCCACCTCGGCCACGGAGCCATCGCCGGATGCTGCAGACTCACCTCGCGAGATCGACCGCGCCCGCTGACCGGCCACTTACTCCACCGTCACCGATTTGGCCAGGTTGCGAGGCTGGTCCACGTCCCGACCGCGCCGGACCGCTACGTGGTACGCCAGGAGCTGGAGCGGGATCACCGCCAGGATCGTACTCAGCGGCTCCAGAGTGTCCGGAACCCAGCACACGTCCGTGACGAGCTGCTCGATCTGGGTATCGCCCTCGGTGGCAACGGCGAGGACGCGGGCGTCGCGAGCCCTGCCCTCCATCAGGTTGCTGATCAGCTTGTCGTACACGGCTGAGCGTGTCGCCACGGCGACCAGTGGAACGTCGGGATCCAGGAGAGAGATGGGGCCGTGCTTGAGCTCGCCCGCGGCATAGCCCTCCGCGTGAAGGTAGCTGATCTCCTTGATCTTGAGAGCGCCTTCAAGCGCCGCCGGGTAGCCGAACGATCGGCCGATGTACATGAAACCGGCCGCGTCTGCGTACCGCGCAGCCATCTCCTCTGTGGAAGCCGCAAGCTCGATCGCTCGCTCCGCTTGCTCCGGCAATCGACGCAGGGCCGCCACGAGCTCGCGCTCCCGTTCGGCTGACAGGCGCCCCAGCCGATGGGCGACATCGGCGGCGAGCATCACCAGGGTCGCCACCTGGGTCACGAAAGTCTTCGTGGCGGCGACGGCCACCTCTGGCCCGGCCTGCAGGAAGACCGAAGCATGGGACTCGCGCGTTATGGCAGAGCCGACTGTGTTGGTCACACAGATGACGGCCGCTCCCCGATCGCCCGCCAGACGTGCTGCGGCTATGGTGTCGGCCGTCTCGCCGGACTGCGTCACCGCCACGACCAGCGTCCGCGAGTCGATCGGCGGCGGGCTGTACCTGAATTCGGACGCGACAGTCGACCGGGCGGGGACGCCCAGCCACTCCTGGAAGAGCGCCGCGCCGACGAGCGAGGCGTAGTAGGCCGTGCCGCAAGCGATCATCTCGACGCGATCGATTCCAGCCAGCCGGTCCTGGATCGGGTCCAGCTCCTCCAGGCAGATGGCATCGTGCCGAAGCCGTCCGGTCATTGCCGACCGCAACGCGGCGGGCTGCTCGTGGATCTCCTTGAGCATGAAGTGCGGGTAACCGCCCTTTTCGGCTGCCTCCGCGGACCAGGGGATGATGTCGATTGGGCGGTCGACGGGATTGCCGGCCCGGTCGGTGATCTTGACCGTCCCGGGCATCAGGTCCGCTACGTCCCCGTCCGCAAGGAAGACGACACGTTTTGTGTAGGCGACCAGCGCTGCGGCGTCCGATGCGAGGAAGCTCTCATCCTCGCCAAGGCCGACGAGGAGCGGCGCGTTGAGTCGGGCGCCTACGAGCCGCTCTGGCTCACCGACGTGCATGACGACCAGCGCATAGGCACCTTCCAGCCGGCCGAGCGCCGTTCGCACCGCGTCGGCGAGGTCACCCTGGTAGGCATCCTCGACCAAATGCGCAACCACTTCCGTATCCGTCTCGGATTGGAGAGTGTGGCCGCCGGCGACGAGCTCATCGCGCAGGCCGCGAAAGTTCTCGACAATGCCGTTGTGGACGACCGTGATGCGGCCGGTGCAATCGCTATGGGGGTGGGCATTGAGATCGCTCGGGCGACCGTGCGTGGCCCACCGAGTGTGGCCCAGGCCGATCCCTGCACGGGGCGGGTTGCCGCCGAGGGCGTCCGTCAGAACGGCCACCTTACCAGCTCGCTTCTCAACGAACAGGTCTCCATTCTCGGTGACGAGGGCGATGCCGGCGGAGTCGTAGCCCCGGTACTCGAGACGTCGCAGCCCATCGAGCAGGACCGGTCCAGCTTCTCGGGGTCCGGTGTAGCCGACGATTCCACACATACCAACTCACTCCAAGTCTCGGGGACCGCGGCCACCGGCGAAGGTGGCTAGTTTAGCCGCTCACCGGCGATGGCAGCCAGTTCGTCGGCCAGCTCGGCAACCAGAGCGCTCTCATGGCCTTCCACCATGACTCGAATCGCCGGCTCGGTGCCCGACGGACGCACAAGCACGCGACCAGCCGATCCAAGGCGAGACTCGGCCCTGGCAATCGCTTTTCGGATGACCGGATCTCCTTCCCACTGATCCTTGTGCCGAGCGGGGATGGCCCGCTGCTGTTGAGGCAGCATCGGCACCTGGGCTGCCAGATCGGCCAGGCTGCGACCGGTCCGGCTCATCACGGCGAGGATCTCAAGAGCAGTGACGACCCCGTCGCCGCTCGTCGTGTGCTCGAGGATGATGACGTGGCCGCTCTTCTCGCCGCCCAGTCCCGCCCCGTTCACCATCATTCCCTCGAGGATGTACTTGTCCCCGACCGGTGTCCGGATTATCTGCCCGCCGGCATCCTCGACAGTCTTCTTCAGCCCTCCGTTCGACAGGATCGAAACCACGAGCGCGCCGTTGGGAAGTCGGTTTCGGGCCAGCCGATCGAGGGCAAGCACGCCGAGCACGGCATCGCCGTCGACGATGGAGCCCGAGGCGTCTACGGCAATGAGTCGGTCGGCATCCCCATCCAGAGCGAAACCGATGTCGGCACCGCGGGCCGCGACCTCCCTCGCGAGTGCCCCCGGCGCAGTTGCGCCGCAGCCGTCGTTGATGTTGTTTCCGTCGGGGTCGTTGAACAGCACCTCGACGCGAGCCCCGGTTGCCGCCAGGATCCTTCCCGCGGCGATTCCGCCCGATCCGTTGGCGCAGTCGACCACCAAGTGGAGCCGTGTCGACGTGGCCGAGGCCAGACCGAGCCTGTGATCGATGTAGAGGTCGAGCAGCCCGCGGTCCTGGATGGCCAGCCCAAGCGCATCCGCCGACGCGCTCGGCAACTCTTCGGAGGTCCAGATCAGCTGCTCGAGCTGGTCCTCGACGTCCTCGTCGAGCTTGAGTCCCCGGTCGTCGAGAACCTTGAGGCCATTGTCGCAGGCTGGATTATGCGAAGCCGAAACCATGATCCCTGCCGCGAACTTGCCTGCGCCGGTGATGTAGGAGAGAGCCGGCGTCGGCACGACGCCAACCAGGTGGACGTCGACGCCCATGCTCGTCGCTCCGGCCACGATCGCGGCGGCGAACATGTCGCCCGAGCGGCGCGTGTCCTGCCCGACCACGATGGGGCGCCCGGGGCCTGCCAGCCTGTGGGCCGTGGCGCGACCCAGAGCATAGGCGAGCGTCGGCTTCAGGTCGACATTGGCTATGCCACGGATCCCATCCGTGCCGAAGAGACGGGGCAAACGGCGCTCCTAGCTGCCGGTCAGATCGACGGTGACGGTGACGGTGACGGCGCGTTCGCCACGGTCACGGTTATCTGGGCGGGACTGATGGCCACGACCTTGATGCCAGGTGGCACGGTGATGCTGAGATTGACTATGTACGTGCCGACGTCGAGGGTTCCGACCGACGCAGTCGCGGTCAGAGTCGACGTGTCGAAGGCATTGAGAGCCGCAGTGGCTCCGCCCAGGGTCACGATCACGCTCGGCGTCGAGAGAGTATAGACGCGATCGGCGCGAGCCCCGTCCGGGACCACCCCAACGGACACGCTCCGGGTCGAGGCCGGCGACTGGAGATGAATGACCACTGCGATCGTGCCGGTGTCCGACGTAACGCCAGAGGGGAGGTCCAGGTTCACTTTGGCCGAAACGTCGCCGGTGGCGCCGGCAATCGAGATGGCCTTCGTATTGGCCTCCCCATTCAACAGTGCCAGGGCGTCGGCCTGGCCTCGGACCGACACGACAGACGGCGTAATATCGATCGAGGTGATGTAGTAACCGGCCGCCTGAGCGCCGACGATGACCGGATTGACGGGCACGGTCTCAGAGCGGATCTGGCTGCCCACCTGCATCTGGACATGGACCGTTCGGGGGTTGAAGGTGACGTTGTCTACGACGCCACCGGAAGCGTCGCGAGCCACCAGATCGACGTCCTCGCTCACGTCCAGGCCGGACGCATCGATCCGGATGGGAGCCTGGGCGTAGGCAACCTTGCTGACGATCGAGGCCGCCCCGGAGACGTCGACCGATGACTGGCTCAGGACCGGCGTTCCGGGCTGGAGACCGGACGGCACGACACCGGTGTCGACCTGGACAGGGACCTGCTTGTGGACGATCGGATCGAGCCTCACGCTGATCTGCTGCGGCTGGTAGTCGATGATCTGGACCCGTGGGTCATTGGCCGTCAGCTCGACGCTCACCAGAGATGAATCGGTTTCGCTGACTTTAGCGCTGCTCAGATCGATGATGGCGTGAAAGGTCGACTGCGAGATCGGCACATTGGGCGGGGCGATGTACCGGATGTTGCCAACCTGAGGAATCGTCCCGATCAGGTAGGAGTTGGCCGGCTGATTCACCGCATCTATGGCGATGGTCCCAGGCCACTGTTGAGTGGTCTGCAGGGCCACCATAGCCACGTACAGGATGACCGCGAGGAGCACGGCGCCGATCTTGAGCGGCCAGTTTCGGACGATGAAGCGAACTACCCTCATGAAGCCTTCTCCCGGCCTTCCGGGTCGTCACCAGAAGCCGCAGCCCGAGGCCTGTCGTGGCTCTTGCCAGCAGCGCCGGACGATCGATTGAGGCGACCGAAACGCGCCCGTCGGGCGAACTCGCGGACCGAGGGACCGAGCCGGCGTGGCGGCCTACGCTCCTGACGGAAGATCCCGCCAGCCGTCTGCGGATGCAACAGCGCGCCAAGGGCACGGGCGAGCTTCGGCTCGTCGAGGTTGCGGACGATGCGCGCACGCTCGACCAGGCTGATCTGGCCGCTCTCCTCGGAGACGACCACGACGATGGCGTCGGTCTGCTCCGTCATACCGAGAGCGGCTTTGTGACGCGTGCCAAATCGCTCAAGCGGGATCGTGGTCTCGGCCGAGGGCAACAGCGCTGCGGCGGCGAGGATCCGGTCGCCGCGGATGACAACCGCCCCATCATGCAGGGGGGTCTTGGGCGAGAAGAGGGTCACGAGCAGGTCGGCCGAAATGTCGGCATTGAGCATCACGCCGTTCTCGGCGATCTCCTGCAGGCCAGTTTCTCGTTCTATGACAATGAGCGCGCCGTGGCCCTCGCGCGACAGACGCTCGGCAGCGCTCGCAACCTCGGTTGCGACGTGAATTGCGATCGACTGCTCGGCAGGCGAGATGAGCCAGCCAAGCGAGCCGAGGCGGCCGATTCGATCGAGCGCCCGTCGCAGTTCCGGCTGGAAGACGACGACGAGGGCGAACAGACCGACATACGCGCTCGTCTGAAGAATGACCGTCAGCAGCCGCAGATCGAATGTCACCGCCGCTCCGTATACGAGGAGCAGCAGGCACACGCCAATGACAAGCCGAACCGCACGGGTCCCTCTGATCAGGCTGAAGAGCCAGTAGATCAGGAGAGCCGTGATCGCGACATCGGCCACGACGTTCGGGCTGACCTTGTCGAGCGCCGACTGAATCAGTGGCATAGAAAACTCAGTGTATACCGCCCGGCGGTGACCTCAGTTGCGGGACCCTCGCTAAGACTTGGCCAAGGCCGAGCGGTGCCACTTGGTTGGATCGAGAGCCGACTCCGCGGATAGGGATGTCGCCGCGACTCCCAGCCAGTCTAGGCGCAGAGCGCTTCGAGCCGCTCGTCCGTGGGGAAGACCCGACTGGCCACCGCACACAGGCGCTGGCGCGTCTTCTCGTCATTGTTCAGCTCGGCGAGACGGCCAAGCAGAACGAGCTTATCCGCGGCCAGGTTGTTCCAGGCGCGAGCCAAGTACAACTCGACGAGCGCGATATGGGCATCTACATCGCCGGGCGACTGCCGAAGCAGTTGATGGGTGACGTCGAGCGCGGCTTCGAACTTTCCCTCGCCTGTGTACACCCGGGCGGTCCGAAGCAGCAGAGACCTGAGCGTGGTGTTGTCGCCTGCCATGTCGGCTGCCTCGGCCGCCCGGAGCAGCTCGTCAGCCGTTGGCTGAGGCTGGCTCACGCCGGCCGGCCCCTCCACGGGGGCCATGTCGAACCAGCCCGCCATGGCCCCAACGGCCTCGACAGCGGGCTCGAGTGAGGTCGAGACGGTGGCGTCCGACGTCGAGGGGACCGCGGCGAGGGGCTCGGACGACCGCAGCTCCTCGCCTGCACGCTCGGGGCCCTGATCCCCGGCGACCGGCGCCGGCATAAGCATCTGCGATGCCGCCCGTATCGAGGCCTCGATCGGCACCTCCACGACCGGGGCCCCGGCCTTCGGCTCGAGAATCGGCTCGTGTCGGACCGCATCACTGGCAGCGGCCCCGTGGGATTGCTCCTCAGTAATGGCCGCCTCACCGCCCGGCCTGCCGATCGGAGCTGCCGTGACAACGGATGGGACCGTTTCTGTTGCCACACCTGACGGTTCGTCGCGGATGCGAAGAGCTCGGGCCAGCAGCTGCTCGGCCGCCTGATCGCCCGCAGAGAGACGGATGTCGCGCAGCAGGCCGCGCTGACGCCGGCTTCTCTCGCTCGTATTCTCGATTTCAAGCGCGTGCCGCAGAGTGTCGGCGGCCTCGGGCAGCCGGCCGGCGGCTTCCTGGATCTCCGACACGTGGTCCAACGTCCGGGCCGCGTCAACGCGCTGACCCGCCATCGCCATTGCTTCGGCTTGCCCGAGCAGCGCACCCTCGTCGTGAGGGGCCAGGCCGACGGCGATTGCGTATTCCGCGAGCGCTTCCTCGACGTGTGCCTGCCGAAGCATCACGCCCCCGAGGCTGGTGTGCGGCAAAGCGCGCGACGGAGCGATCGAGGCGGCGGTGTGGTACGCCTCCGCGGCGCGGTCGAGCTCGCCGCGGAGCACGGCCACGTGGCCAGCCCTCAGCGCTTCCTTGTAGCTCTCGTATAGACCGTCCATCATGCCCACATGATGACCTCTGACGAGTCGGTCGTCTCGGGTACCTGCGTGGAGAACGGACGTCTCTTCGGGCTACGGCAGGTGCCCGATTCGACGCGAGCCGGCGGTCCGCCTGAGGGCGCGGCTCAGCGCTTGGTGTACTGCGGCGCCTTGCGGGCTCGCTTCAAACCGTACTTCTTGCGTTCCTTCATCCGCGGGTCTCGGGTGAGCAGGCCGGCCTGACGCAGCGGAAGACGGTTGGTCTCGGGGTCGATCTGGAGCAGAGCGCGAGCGATGCCGTGCCGGATTGCGCCGGCCTGTCCGGTCACGCCGCCGCCCTCGACCTTGATCTGGGCGTTGTACGCGCCCTCGGTGCCGGTGACACGGAACGGCAGACGGACGTCGGCCTCGTCGATGGCATTGCCGAAATGCGCATCCAGGCTTCGATCGTTGACGACGATCTCACCCGAACCGGGAACGAGCCGGACTCGAGCCACCGCAGTCTTGCGGCGACCGGTCCCGTAGAAGAAGGCAGGGGTGGTCATCACGCTCCTCGTCAGGCGAGCGGCTGAGGCCGTTGAGCCTGGTGCGGGTGCTCCGGGCCGGCATAGACCTTGAGCTTGGTCAATTGCTGAGCTCCGAGGCGGTTGTGGGGAAGCATCCCCTTGACCGCTCGGCGTATCACTTCCTCTGGTCGGCGATCCAGCAGGTGACCCAGGCTCTCGGCCTTGAGTCCGTGCGGATAGCCGCTATGCCGGATGTACAGCTTGGTCTCACGCTTGTCGGACGTCACGGCGATCTTCGCCGAGTTGATGACGACGACAAAGTCGCCGGAGTCCAGCGTCGGGCTGTAGGTCGGCTTGGTCTTGCCCTCGAGGACATGGGCAATACGCGACGCCAGACGGCCGAGCGTCTCGTCCGTGGCGTCCACGACGTACCAGCGTCGCTCGATCTCGCTCTCACGGACCGTATATGTCTTCGCGGTCATCGTTCTCCGTTCGATCTGGCGCTCGTGCTTACCGTCGCCGCCTTGGCCTTTGTGGGACCGAGGGCGACACGTCGGAGGCAGAGGCCCTTCGCCGGGGCAGTCGCCCCGTTGAACGCCGGTCGCCTCGACGCGAGCGTCTCGGCGACTGCCTCTTCGTTTATCCTGCCGTGTCCGACCTCGAGGAGGGCGGCCACGATCCTCCG
The DNA here is from genome assembly GCA_036404515.1 of Candidatus Limnocylindrales bacterium. Taxonomy (GTDB): domain Bacteria; phylum Chloroflexota; class Limnocylindria; order Limnocylindrales; family CSP1-4; genus Fen-1039. Next base: position 16,364 of record DASWZK010000025.1, on the reverse strand, counting down.
CACCATCTGGCGCAGGAACGCGTCGGCCGCGACGTCGATCGTCACGAGCGACCCTTCCCGCCGAACCCGGACCGAACGAACGGTCCGAACCGGCTGCCGGTGCGCCACCCCGAAAGCGCTGAAGTCGTGCCGGCCCACCAGGACCGACCCGGCCCGCTCCATCGCGGCGGTATCGAGCGGGTCCCGCACCCCGAGCGCGAAACGCTCGCGGAGCGGGCTTCGCGGCCCGTTCCAAACGGTGTAGCGATACTCCCGATATCGCGCCGCATAGCGTGGGTTGAACCCGGCCGGGACCCGCCGCATTTCGCGGATTGCCACGTCCCCCGGCAGCAGAGCGTCGAGCGCCCTGGCCAGCTCCTTCGCCGGTCTTCCGTTCGGGTCGGTGAATGCGATCACCTGCCCGGTGGCGTGGACACCAGCGTCGGTTCGACCCGCCGCGACGACTCTGACCCGGCTCCCGCCGGAAATCGTTGCCAGCGCGGCTTCGAGTTCTCCCTGGACCGTCCGTGTCCCAGGCTGGACCTGGAACCCGGCGAAGTCCGTGCCGTCGTATTCGACTCGTGCGCGGTATCGCACGAGGGCACCCTCTCGGGTGCCTTTCTGGCTAATCGCTAGATGGCCGCTCCGCCTTGCCCAGGGCGAGGCGACGCCGAGCACCCGAGCGAGCGCACTCTGACGTGCGTGAGCGAGGGAGCGGAGGCGGCAACAAAGCCATGAGTAGGCGCGGCGGTCATCAGACGAGCTCGATCTGTACGATCGGAGCCGCGTCGCCGTATCGCTGGCCGAGGTGGACGATCCGGGTGAACCCGGAGGTCCGGTCGGCGTACTTGGGAGCGATCTCATCGAAAAGCTTGGTGACGACGAGCGGCTCGTTCGGGAACTCCGCGATCACTGCCCGGCGCGCAGCGAGATCGCCGCGCTTCGCCAGCGTGATCATCCGCTCGACTCGACCCCGGATCTCCTTGGCCTTGGCCTCGGTGGTCTGAATCCTCTCGTAGCGAAGAACCGATACGGTCAGATTCTTGTAGAGGGCCAATCGCGGACCCTGCTTTCGGCCAAGCTTCCGGCCGTCTATTCGATGGGCCATCGCTCAGACCTCCTCAGGGGGTAGATCGTCGAATTGCTCCTCCTCATCGACATCTTCGGGGTCGTCGCCCAGCGACGGCTCCTCGCTGTCGGGCAGGATGAAGCCGCGCATGCGCAGCCGCTCTTTCATCTCGTCGAGCGACTTCTTGCCGAAGTTGCGCATTCGCAGCAGGTCGTCATCGGAGAGCTGCAGCAGCTGCCCGACCTTGACGATGTTATTGCGCTTGAGAGAGTTGTAGGCCCGCATCGGGAGATCCAGTTCCTCGATCGGCATGTCAAGCATATTCGGAGGGAGCTGCGGGACGTTCGTCGCGACTCGGTCGGTTCCGGCCGCGACCAGCCCGATGTTGGCGAAGAGCGAGAACTGGCGGACGAGGATGTCCGCGGCTCGACCGAGCGCCTCTTCGGGCGAGATCGTGCCGTCGGTCTCGAGTTCGATCGTCAGCTTGTCGTAGTTGGTCATCTGCCCGACGCGAGTGTTCTCGATCGAGTAGTTGACCTTTCGCACAGGCGTGAAGATCGCATCCACCGGAATGACCCCGATTGGGTTCGACTCGGCGCGCTCGGCAGCGAAGTAGCCGACCCCCTTTTCGACCGTCAGGTCCATCTCGATCGTCACGTCGTCCGAGTCCAGAGTCATAATCACCAGCTCGGGGTTCACGACCTCGACGTCGGCAGACTCCTGGATGTCGGCTGCGGTGACCGTACCGGCGCCGCTCTTGATGAGCTTGAGCTGGACCGGATGCGTGGCGAAACTCTTGAGTCGGAGCTTCTTGATGTTAAGGACGATCTGAGTCACGTCCTCCTTCACGCCGGGGATGCTCGTGAATTCGTGATAGACGTCACGAATCTGGATCGCCGTCACGGCCGCGCCCTCGAGAGAGGACAGCAGAACCCGTCGAAGGGCGTTGCCCAGTGTGACGCCGTAGCCGGCCGGTAACGGGCTGGCCTCGTACTTGGCGTACGAGCCTAATTCTTCGACCGGCGCAATCTGCGGGCTCTCGAGTTCGATCATCTGGGGGCGTTACCTCGAGTAGTACTCGACCACGAGCTGCTCGTTGAGGTCGAGCGGCATCTGGTCGCGGCGCGGGGCACTCAAGACGGAACCGGCGAGCTTCGCCCCGTCGACGCTCAGCCACTCGGGAACCTGGCGCGACTTGATGACCTCAACGGCTTCCTTGAACGGCTCCCGGGTACGATGGGTCTCGCGGACTTCTATCTTGTCGCCTGGCCTGAGCTGCAGCGACGGGATGTTGGAGACGCGACCGTTCACGGCGAAGTGCGCGTGCCCAACGAGTTGGCGCGCCTCAGGCCGGGAGGCCGCAAACCCCAGGCGGTAGACGACGTTGTCGAAGCGAAGCTCCAGCATTCGCAAGAGGTTCTCGCCGGTAACACCGGGCGTGGAACTTGCATGCTCGAAGTAGCCCTGGAACTGGCGCTCGAGCACGCAGTAGACGCGGCGGATCTTCTGCTTCTCTCGCAACTGCATGCCGTAGTCGCCAACCTTTCGGCGGCGAACGCCATGCTGCCCGGGGGGCGCCTGTCGGCGCTCGAACGAGCACTTCTTCGAGTAGCAGCGGGTGCCCTTGAGGAAGAGCTTTGCGCCTTCTCGGCGGCAGAGCCGGCAGACAGGGTCGGTGTAACGTGCCATCGGTCGGTCCTCCTAGACGCGACGCCGCTTGGGCGGGCGGCAGCCGTTGTGGGGGACAGGGGTCACGTCGGTGATAGCGCTCACCTCGAGGCCGGCGGCCTGAAGCGAGCGGATCGCCTGCTCGCGGCCGGCACCGGGTCCCTTGACGTAGACCTCGACCTGGCGCATTCCGTGCTCCATGGCCTTCTTTGCGGCCCCGTCGGCGGAAAGCGCCGCGGCGTAGGGCGTGCTCTTGCGGGAGCCCTTGAAGCCAGCGACGCCGGCTGAGCCCCAGCTGATCACGTTGCCGTTGGGGTCGGTGATCGTGATGATCGTGTTATTGAAGCTCGCCTGGATATGAGCGTGCCCCTGGGGCACGTTCTTTCGCTCCCGGCGGCGCTGCTTGGTAGCCCGCTTCCTTTCGGCCATTCCTGCGTCCGGCTCCTCTTACTTCGTCGCCTTGCGCCGGACGCCGACCGTCTTCTTGGGTCCGCGGCGCTGCCGTGCATTGGTCTTGGTTCGCTGACCCCTGGCCGGCAGGTTGCGCCGATGGCGCGTGCCCCGGTAGGAGCCAATCTCGATAAGCCGCTTGATGTTCAGAGCAACCTCGCGGCGAAGGTCGCCCTCGACCTTGAGACGTCGGTCGATGATCTCGCGCAACCGGTTGACCTGCTCCTCGGTCAGATCGCGGACGCGAGTGTCCGGATTGACGTTCGCCTGGACGAGGATCTTCTGGCTGGTGGGAAGACCGATCCCGTAGATATAGGTCAGGGCGATCTCGACCCGCTTCTCGCGGGGAATGTCGATGCCTGCGATACGTGCCATGACCTACCCCTGCCGCTGCTTGTGCTTGGGATTGGCGCAGATGACCATCACGGTGCCGTGGCGGCGGATGACTTTGCAGTTGTCGCAGCGGGCCTTGACGGAAGCTCTGACTTTCAAGGGATCCTCGTTATCCTCGGCAAAGCTACTTGAGCCGATAAGTGATTCGACCTCTGGTCAGGTCGTAGGGCGAGAGCTCCACTCTGACTCGGTCGCCGGGCAGGATGCGGATGAAGTTCATTCGCAGCTTGCCGGAGATGTGCGCGAGAACGCGGTGGCCGTTCTCGAGTTCGACCGCGAACATGGTGTTGGGCAGTGGCTCCAGCACCGTCCCCTCGACCTCGATTGCGTCCTTCTTTGCCACGTCCTGTTAGTCGTCCCTTTCTCGCACGAATGCCGGCCGTGACGGCCGACACACGAACGAACAGGTTACCAAAGAACCCCGGTCCCGGCAACCGGCCGTTCCCGATGCAAATTCGGGGTTGCAGGCGGGTTCGTCCCGCAACGGTCTGTTGCCGCGTCCAGGAGGTTCATGCCGTAGTCAAGATGACGGGACCATTGTCCGTCACCGCAATCGTGTGCTCAAAGTGGGCGGCCAATGAATGGTCCCTCGTAACCACGGTCCAACCGTCAGGGAGCGTCTCAACATCGGCACTGCCGAGTGTGAGCATCGGCTCGATGGCGATGCAGACCCCCGACTGCAACTCCGCACCTGCGCGCCCCGTCCGGTAGTTCGGGACCTGCAGATCTTCATGCATCCTGGTTCCGATGCCATGCCCAACGAAGGGCCTGACGATGCCGCACTTGCCTTCGATCGCTACGCCCTCCACGGCCCCGGAGACATCGTCGATGTGTGCGCCCGAAACTGCGGCGGCGATGCCGGCCATGAGAGCCAGTCGAGTCGTGTCAATGAGCCGGACCACGTCGGCCGGCGGCTTGCCGATGTAGAACGTTCGGGCGCCGTCACCGTGGTAGCCCTGCCAGATTGCGCCGGCATCGACCGAGACCACCTGGCCCTCCTCGATTACACGACTGCCCGGGATTCCGTGGACGACTTCGTCGTCGATCGAGACGCAGATGCTCGCCGGGAAGCCCTTGTAGCCCTTGAACGACGGCCGTGCACCCGCCTTTCTGATGTAGTCCTCGGCGACGGCGTCGAGCCGGGCCGTGGTAACGCCAGGCTTCAGCTCCTCCTCCATCAGGGCGAGCACGTCCGCCACGACGCGCCCGGCTCGGCGCATCAGATCGATCTCCTGGCGTGTCCTGTGGGGAACGATCACTTTGAGCCTCTAGCCTCTGCGCCGGTCGCCGGAACGATTGCGCCGAGCAGATCGCCGGTGACCTGCTCGATGGTCCGCCGGCCGTCGACCGTCCACAGGACGCCGTTGCTCCGGTAGTGGTTCACGACAGCATCGAGGGCTCCGAGCTGCTGGCGCAGACGAGCCTGGACCGTCGCCGGCTGGTCGTCGGTGCGCTGATAGAGCTCGGACCCGTCAACGTCGCAAACGCCGGGCTTCTGCGGCGGCCGAGTTTGCTCGTGGTACGGGTGGCCCCCGGCGCGGCATATCCAGCGGCCGCCGAGGCGAGCCACCAGATCGGCCTCTGGAACCTCGATGTACGGGGCTACGTCAACGCGACCTCCCGCCTCGGCGAGGGCCTTATCCAGCACTTCCGCCTGGGCGATGTTGCGTGGGAAGCCGTCGAGCAGGATGCCGGCCGCGGCATCGGGCCGGGCAAGGCGCTCGAGAAGCATCTCGATGGTCACCGCGTCCGGCACGAGCTCGCCGCGGTCCATGTATCCCTTGGCGACCAGTCCGAGTGGGGTTTCATCGCGGACGGCGGCCCGGAAGAGGTCGCCGGTGGCGACATGGGCCAAGCCCAGCCGCTCCGACAGGATCTGCGCCTGGGTGCCCTTTCCTGCGCCCGGGGCGCCCAGCAGGACGACCACACGGCCGATGGCAGCCGTCACCTGATGAAGCCCTCGTAGCTGCGCATCATCAACTGGGCCTCCAGCTGCTTCATCGTCTCGACGACGACGCTGACGACGATCAGGACGCTGGTGCCGCCCAGACCCACGCCGATGCCGGCGTTGGACAGGTTCTTGAACAACGGCAGCGCGGCGATGACCATCGGCAGGACGGCGATCGAGGCGACGAAGATCGCGCCCGCGACCGTGATCCGGAGGGCCACGCGGTGGAGGTACTCCTCCGTCGGTTGGCCGGGCCGGATGCCCGGGATGAACCCGCCGGATTTCCGCAGGTTGTTGGCCGTCTCGTCCGGCTTGAAGACGATGAATGTGTAGAAGAAGGCGAAAGCGAACGTCAGCAGGAAGTACAGCGACAGGTACAGCGGCCCGGTCGTGCTGAGCCAGGAGACAACGCCGGTCGAGAGATCCTTGACCCAGCCGACCTGCGACGTGGTGAAGTACGAGGCAATCTGATACGGGAACAGCAGGATGCTGATTGCGAAGATGATCGGGATGACGCCGGCCATGTTTACCCGCAATGGCAGGAACGTCGAACCGCCCTGGTATATGCGGTGTCCCCGAACCCGGTTGGCGTACTGGATCGGGATCCGGCGCTGACCCTCCTGGACGAAGATGATCACGAAGATGATCACGAGGCCAACGATGCCGAAGGCGAACAGCTCGAGCCAGTCGGGGCTGGCCAGGAACTGGCCCACCGTAGCCGGGATTCGCGACACGATGCCGGCGAAGATGATGAAGCTGATGCCGTTGCCGATCCCCTTCTCGGTTATCAGCTCGCCCAGCCACATCAGGACGATGGAGCCGGTCGTGAGAGCCAGGATCATGGTCAGGCTCTCGTACTTCCCGAAGCCGAACGGCACGGTGTACGCCGTGATGCCGCTGGCAGCTTCTGTGGCTTGAAGGTAGGCAAGAATGCCATACGCCTGAAGAGCCGCCAGAGGAACCGACAGATAGCGAGAGTAGCTGGTGATCTTGTTCCGGCCGTACTCGCCTTCGCGGCTGAGGGCCTGCAACGACGGGATCGTCGACTGCAGGATCTGCATGATGATCGTGGCGTTGATGTACGGGTTGAGCCCGAGTCCGACGATCGACATCTGCCGGATGTCGCCGCCCGAGAACAGCGACAACAGGCCGAAGAAGCCATTGTCCGTGGCCGAGGAGTTCAGCACTGCCGGATTGATGCCCGGGATCAGGACGTGCGCGAGTGCACGATAGATCACGAGTATCCCCAGCACGAACAGCAGCCGCTTACGGATGTCCGGCGCGCGGAACGCGTTGAGCATCGACTCGAGCATTGCTAGGGTGCCCTTCTATGCTTCCGAGCCGGCTTCCTCAGCCGAGCTCGTCGGGGGGAGGGTCTCTGCGGTTGTCGCGGCCTTCGGGGCCTTCCTGACCTTCGCCGGGGCGACCGGTGCGGCCGGGGCTGCCGGTACGGCCGGCGCGACAGGTGCTGCCGGTACGGCTGGGGCGGCGGCCTCATCAGACGCGGCACGGTCACCGCCGACGGTTGGTAACTCGAGCACCTGAGCGGTGCCGCCGGCCGCCTCGATCTTAGCCGCGGCGCTCTTGCTGAACGCGTCGGCCACGATGAAGAGCGGCCTCGTCACGTCGCCGTGGCCGAGGACCTTGAGCGGCTTGTCGAGCGTGCGAACCAGCCCAGCTGCCGCGAGTATGTCGGGCGTGATCGTAACCGGGGCCGGCCTATCCGACCTGGCGGCCGTGCCGTCGATCTCGGGCATGTCGAGGATGCCGGTCTCGGCCAGGGCCGAGATGCGACCGACGTTCACGATCTCGTACTCGACTCGGAACATGTTGCGAAAGCCGCGCAGCTTCGGCAGGCGGATGTGGATCGGGGTTTGGCCGCCCTCGAACCAAGGCTGGATCGTGCCGCCGGTGCGCGATTTCTGACCCTTCGTGCCGCGTCCCGCGGTCTTGCCCTTGCCGGCGGCGATGCCGCGGCCGACGCGGGTCCGCGCCTTGTGGCTGCCTTCGGCCGGGCGAAGGTCGTGCAACTTCATCGCTTCTCCTCGGGAAGCTCCTCGAAAGTCACAAGGAAGCGGACCTGGCGGACCATTCCTCGCGTGGCCTCGTTGTCCGGCACCTCAACGGTGTCGCCGATCCCCTTCAGCCCGAGCGCCCGGATCGTGCCGCGATTTCGGGCGATATGGCTGATCGTGCTCTTGGTCTGAGTCACGCGAAGCTTACCGGCCATTGCCAACCTCCACCGCGGCGGGCTGACCGGCCACGGCCGATCGGACGCGGACGCCCCGCCGCGCGCTCAGCTCTTCGGCCGAGTGCAGGTTCTTTAGGGCCTCGAGCGTGGCCCGGGTAACGTTGACTGGGTTGGTAGAGCCGTAGACTTTGGCGAGGATGTCGCGGATGCCGGCGGCCTCCACGACGGCGCGCACTGCGCCGCCGGCGATCACGCCGGTACCCTGGGAGGCCGGCTTCAGCATGACTCGCGAGGCCCCGAAATCCTGCCGGATCTCGTGCGGGATTGTCGACCCGACGGTGGGGATGCGGATGATGTGCTTCTTGGCGTCCTCGACGCCCTTGCGGATGGACTCGGGCACCTCGCCGGCCTTGCCCAGGCCCACGCCGACGTGACCCGCGCCGTCACCGACGACGACGATGGCGCTGAAGCTGAAGCGGCGGCCGCCCTTGACGACCTTCGCGACTCGGTTTATCTGGACGACGCGCTCTTCGAGCGTCAGCTTGTTGGGATCGATCCTGGCCAACTGATCAGCTCCTTCGCGTCAGAATTCGAGGCCGGCTTCGCGGGCGGCGTCCGCAAGGGACTTGATCCGTCCGTGATAGCGAAACCCGGCCCGGTCGAAGACGACGCGCTCGATCCCCGCGCTCCGGGCGCGCTCGGCGATCAGGCGGCCGACGGACTTCGCTTCATCGGTCTTTCGCTGGCCGGCCGTCCGCAGCCCCTTTTCGAGGCTGGAGGCGGACGCAAGCGTCTTTCCGGACGCGTCGTCGATCACCTGGGCGTAGATGTGGTTTAGGCTGCGGAAGACGGTCAGGCGCGGCCGCTCGGGCGAGCCCGAGAGGTGAAGCCTGATCCGCTCGTGCCGCTTGTGGCGCGCGGCCCCGCGGCTGGCGACCTGCGTCATCGTGCTGATCCCTTCGTCACGGACTGGCTCACTTCTTGGCGCCGATCTTGCCGGCCTTGCCGGCCTTGCGGCGGATCTGCTCGCCCAGGTAATGGACGCCTTTACCTTTGTACGGCTCAGGCTTGCGGGCGGCTCGGACCTGGGCAGCGACCTGACCGACCAGTTCCTTGTCGATCCCGACGACCGCCAGGCGGATCGGATTCTCGACCTCGAAGCTGATCCCGGCCGGCGGCGCGATCTCGATCGGATGGCTGTAGCCAAGATTGAGCTGCAGCTTATCGCCGACCTTCGCGGCGCGGTAGCCGACGCCGGCAATCTCGAGTGGCTTGCGGTAGCCGTCCGTAACGCCGACAACCATGTTGGCGACGAGCGTGCGGGTCAGGCCATGCAGCTGCTTGTGGTACTTGGCTTCGCTCGGCCGCTCCACGATGAGGGTCGAGCCCTCCTTCGAGACGCGCATATCGGGATGAAGCGCGCGATGAAGCGAGCCCTTCGGACCATTCACGGTGATATCCCGGCCGTCGATCGTGACGTCGACAGTCGGGGGGACCTGGATGGGCAAACGACCGATTCGCGACATCGTCGGCCTACCAGACGAAGGCCAGGACTTCACCACCGAGCTGGGCCTTGTGAGCCTGCGCGCCGGTCATGATGCCCTGGCTGGTGCTTACGATGACGAGTCCGAGTCCCCCGAGCACCCTGGGGATCTCGGTCTTGCGCGCATAAACGCGCAAACCGGGCTTGCTGATGCGCTTCAGCCCCGAGACTACCGGGGCCTTACCGTCGACGTACTTGAGCGTGACGCGCAACACCTGGTGGGCGCCTTCGTGCTCCTCGCGGACGTCAGCGATGAAGCCCTCCGCCAGAAGAATTCGGGCGATTTCCCGCTTGGTCCGCGAAGCCGGGACGACGACGTCCGCGTGCCGCGCCCGAGACGCATTCCGGATGCGAGTCAGCATGTCCGCAATCGGATCGGAGACGTTCATTGGTTCCCTACCAACTCGACTTGGTGACGCCGGGCAGCTCGCCGAGCAGCGCCCGCTCGCGGAAGCAGATGCGGCACAACCCGAAGCGCCGCATGAACGCCCGGGGGCGACCGCAGACGAAGCAACGGTGGTAGGCCTGAACCTTGAACCGGTGCGGCCGCTTCGCCTTGGCGATCATGGATTTCTTGGCCATGGCTTCTCCCTCCCCGCGCCTAGCCGGCGAAGGGCATGCCGAGGAGTTCGAGCAAACGCTTCGATTCCTCGTCGGTCTTCGCCGTCGTCACGATGCTGATCTCCAGCCCGCGGAGACGGTCCACCTTGTCGTAATCGATCTCCGGGAAAGCGAGTTGCTCCCGAAGCCCCAGTGAGTAGTTCCCGCGTCCGTCGAAAGACTTCGCCGGAACCCCGTGGAAGTCGCGGATGCGAGGCAGAGCGAGCCGCGTGAGCCGCTCGAGGAAGTCCCACATTCGATCGCCACGGAGCGTGACGCGGGCGCCGATTGTGTTACCGGTGCGCAACCGGAACTGAGCGATCGAACGCTTCGCCTTCGTCGTCACCGGCTTCTGACCGGTGATCGCAGCGAGGTCGCCGACGGCCGCGTCAACCGCTTTGGGATTCTGAAGCGCCTCTCCCAGGCCTATGTTGACGACGATCTTGGAGAGCCGCGGGATCTCCATCGGGTTGCCGTAGCCGAATTGCTTCTGCAACGCCGGGACGGCCTCGTCCTTGTAACGCTGATGGAGGCCGCCGCTCATGCCCCTGCCTCCAGCTGCTCGCGGCAATGGCCGCACACGCGAACGCTCTGGCCGCCGCCGAGGCGTTCGTGCTTGACTCGGGTGACGCGATCGCAGCGGGGGCAGACGATCATTACGTTGCTGACGTCGACCGGCATCGGCTTGTCGACGATGCCGCCCTGCTGCATCGGCGACTGCTGGTTCTGACTCATCTTCTGGCGGGGCTTCGTGTGGCGCTTGGCGAGGTTGACACCAGAGATCACCACCGACAGCGGCCGGCTCGAGGCGCCGCGCCAGATCCCGGCCATCTTCTCTTCGGTCTTCGGGTTGCGCAGGACCCGCTCGACCTTGCCGCGCTTACCGGCGTCCTTGCCGTGGAGCACGACGACGGTGTCGCCGCTGCGGATCTCCGGAACCTTGTTGGATGGAGTTCCTTTGGGCTGCGCCATCAGAGCACCTCCGGCGCGAGCGAGACGATCTTCATGTAGTTGCGATCCCGCAGCTCGCGGGCAACGGGGCCGAAGATTCGGGTGCCCCGCGGGTTGCCCTGGTTGTTGATAAGGACGGCAGCGTTCTCGTCGAAGCGGATGTAGCTGCCGTCCGGGCGGCCGTATTCCTTGGCAGTCCGAACGACCACGGCGCGCACGACGTCGCCCTTCTTGACCGGCGCATTAGGGATCGCCTGCTTGACGCTGGCGATGATCACGTCACCGACGCCGGCGGTCGTCTTCTGTGAGCGGCCCATGATCCTGATGCACTGGATCGTCCGGGCGCCGGTGTTGTCGGCGACCCGGAGGCGGGTGTATTGCTGGATCATTGGGCGGGCTCCCGCTCATCCGAGTGCTTGCCGGGATGGGCCGCGCTATGGATCGCCGCGTCGGTCTCTTCCTCCTCGCCGACCGGCTCGGCCGTGGCGCCTTCCCCGGCGCGAGACACGATGCTCACCAGCCGCCATCGCTTGGTTGCCGAGAGCGGCCGCGACTCCTCGATCAGGACGGTGTCGCCGACATGCGCCTCGTTGGCCTCGTCGTGGGCCTTGAACTTGCTGCTCAAGCGGATCACCCGCTTGTACAGCGGATGCCGCGTCAAGCGCTCGACGGACACGACGATGGTCTTGTCCATCTTGTCGCTGACAACGCGGCCGACCTTGGTCTTCCGCTTGCCCTGCACTGCTGCTCCTGCCATCGCGTGATCTCCTACGCCGTCCGGGAGCGCACGTCGCGGCGCTCACGCTGCACGGTGAGGATCCGCGCGATCGTTCGTCTGGTCTGGGGAATCGAGCTGTAATCCTTGAGCTGTCGGGTGTTGAGCTGGAAGCGGGCCTGCCAGAGATCCTGTTTGGCCTCTTTCAGCTGCTCGTCGAGCTCATCGTCGGATAGGGCTCGAACCTTATCGATATCCATCTGCCAGGCCTTCCTTCAAGACGACTCTGGTAGCGACCGGGAGCTTGTGGCTGGCCAGGCGCATGGCCTCGACGGCCTCGACCTGATCGACGCCGGCCATCTCGAAAAGGATGCGGCCGGGCTTGACCACGGCCACCCAGTGGTCGGGGGCTCCCTTGCCGGAGCCCATTCGGGTCTCGGCAGGCTTCTTGGTCGCCGGCTTGTCCGGGAAGATGCGGATCCAGATTTTGCCGCCGCGCTTGACCGAGCGTGTCATGGCGCGCCGGGCTGCCTCGATCTGGCGGCTGGTAATCCAGGCCGGCTCGAGGGTGACGAGGCCGAATTCGCCGAAGGCCACGGTCGTACCGCCCTTCGCAGGGCCAGACATCCGGCCTCGCTGGACCTTGCGATGCTTGACTCGCCGGGGCATCAACATGGCTACACCACCTGGCCGATGGCGGCCGGAGCGGCTACCGGCTCACGACGAGGCTTCTCATCCGCGGTCTCGCCCCGGTAAATCCATACCTTCACGCCGATCCGACCGTAGGTCGTGAGAGCGTGAACCTGCGCGTAGCTGATGTCGGCGCGGAGGGTGCCGAGCGGGATTCGGCCTTCCTTGTCCCACTCGCGGCGGGCCATCTCGGAGCCCCCGAGGCGACCAGCGACCGCTATCTTCACGCCCTTCGCGCCCGCCTTCATCGTCCTCTGAATGGCCTGCTTCATCGCCTTCTTGAAGGCGATGCGGCGAGACAGCTGCTGACTGATGTTCGCGGCCACGAGGTAGGCGTCCAGCTCAGGCTGACGGATCTCCTTGACCTCGAGCTTGACCTTGCGCTTGGTCAGGGCACCGACCTGCTGACGCAGCAGTTCGACGTTGGCGCCGCCCTTGCCGATGACGATGCCCGGCTTGGCCGTGTGGATCGTGACTGTGACGTGGTTGATGCCACGCTCGATCTCGACCCCGCTGACGCTGGCGTTGGCAAGCCGGCGGGTCACCAGCTGGCGGATGGAGATGTCTTCCTTGAGCAGGTCCGTGTAGTCCTTGTCCGCGTACCACTTCGCCGTCCAGGTGCGGGAAACACCCAGTCGGAAGCCGTACGGGTGAACCTTGTGACCCATTTAGGCCTCCCGGTCTTCGACGACGATGGTGATGTGGGTCATGGGCTTGTGGATCGGGAACGCCCGACCCTGAGCCCGAGGCTGCCAGCGCTTGTGAATGCCTGGCCCCATATTGGCCTGGGCATCGACAACGATCAGGTCCTCGGAGGACAGGTTGTGGTTGTTCTCAGCATTTGCCGTCGCACTCTTCAGTACGCGAGCGACGTCGCGTGCTGCCGCCTGCGGCATGAACCGCAGGAGGGCAGAAGCCTCCTCGACGCGCTTGCCCTTGATCGCACTGGTTACGAGCCGGGCCTTTCGCGAGGAGCCCATCAGGTACTTGGCTGTGGCGGAAACGCGCACGTCCTAGGCTCCTACTTGAGTGCGGTCGAGCGCTCGGTGTGTTTCCCGTGCCCGCGGAAGGTGCGGGTCGGTGAGAACTCGCCGAGGCGGTGGCCGACCATGTTCTCGGTCACATAGACCGGGATGTGCTTCTTGCCGTTGTAGACCGCAACGGTATGGCCGATGAAATCTGGAAAGATGACCGACGCCCGAGACCAGGTCTTGACGACCTTCTTCTCGCTGCGCTTGTTCATCGATTGGACGCGGCCGAGGAGCCGCGACTCGACGAACGGTCCCTTCTTGACCGAACGCGACATGCCTCTCTCTCCTTGGCCTTAAGCCTTGCGATGCCGCGAGCGGACGATGAGTCTGCTCGAAGGCTTCTTGCCGAGCCGGGTGCGGTAGCCCATGGCGGGCTTGCCCCACGGCGTCTTGGGCGGCATACCGGTGGGCGACTTGCCCTCGCCCCCGCCGTGCGGATGATCCCTTGGGTTCATGACGACGCCGCGAACCTCAGGCCGCTGCCCCATGTGCCGGGCGCGTCCCGCCTTGCCCAGGCTCTGGTTCTCGTGATCGAGGTTCGAGACCTGGCCGATCGTGGCCATGCAGCGCAAACTGACCCGACGAACCTCGCCCGAGGGAAGCCGGACGGCGGCGTAGTCGCCCTCCTTGGCGAGCAGCTGGGCCGAAACGCCCGCGGACCTGACGATCTGGCCCCCCTTGCCGGGGACGAGCTCGATGTTGTGGATCGTGGTGCCGAGTGGGATGTTGGCCAGCGGCAGCGCGTTGCCGGTCCTGGCCTCGACCTCGACGCCGGCGACGACGACGTCACCGACCTTGAGTCCGTGAGGCAGGAGCATGTAGCGTTTCTCGCCGTCGGCGTAGTGGAGCAGGCCGATGCGGGCCGAGCGATTGGGGTCGTACTCGATCGTGGCCAACCTGGCCGGCACGCCGAACTTGTCCCGCTTGAAGTCGATGATGCGATAGTGCTGCTTCTCGCCGCCGCCGCGATGGCGAACGGAGAGCCGGCCCTGATTGTTGCGGCCGGAGCCACGCTTTTGCGGCTCCAAGAGCGGCTTGTACGGTTCCTTGGTGGTGACCTCCTCGAACGTGGACCGGGTCATGAACCGGCGGCCCGCCGAGGTCGGCTTGTAGCTGCGCAGCGGCATCTCAGACTGCCTCGAAGAACTCGATCTTCTGGCCGGGGGCCAGAGTCACGATCGCTTTGCGCCAGGGAGTCGTCCTACCGGCGATCCGGCTCCGACGGGTCCCGCCGCGCTTCTCCTTTGACTTGGTCGTCAGTACGTTCACTGCCGCCACCTTGACCTTGAAGATCTCCTCGATGGCGGCCTCGATCTGGATCTTGCTGGCATCATCTCGAACCGCGAACGTGTACTTGCCACGCTGCGACTCGTCCATCGACTTCTCGCTGATGACGGGCCGGAGGATGATCTCGTGGGCTGAGAGGCTCACGCGTACACCTCTTCCATCTTGCTGAGGGCCGGTTGCTCGATCAGGACGGTGTCTGCGTTCAGCAGGGCCACGACATTGAGCGAGTCGGCTCGAATGACCTCCACCCGGGGCAGGTTCCGAGCGGACAGGATGAGGGTCTCGTCCGTGCCCGGCGCCACGATCAGGACGCGGCCGTCGGACCGGCCGAGGGCATCGATGACGCCGATCAGGTCGCGCGTCTTCGGTCCCTCGAGCCCGAAGCCGTCGACGACGCGAATGGCGTCGTCGTCGAGCTTGGCCGTGAGGGCACCGACGAGAGCGAGCCGCTTCATCTGGCGAGGCAGGCGCTGCGCGTATGAGCGCGGGTGCGGACCGAAGACCACGCCGCCGCCTCGGAATTGGGGGGACCGCGTGGAGCCCTGGCGGGCGCGACCTGTCCCCTTCTGGCGATAGGGCTTCCTGCCGCCGCCGGAGACCTCACCACGCTTCTTGGTGGCGTGGGTCCCAAGGTGGTGACCGGCCAGCTGGGCGGTCACCACCTGGTGGAGCACGGCCGTGTTGATCGGCGCCGCGAAGAGCTCTTCGGAGAGCTCGACCTGGCCGATCTCCTCGCCCGTCCTCGAGTAAAGGGTCGTCGTCGGCATGACTAGGCCTTCTTCACGAGGATGAGCCCGTGGAGGGAACCGGGAACGGAACCCTTGACGAGCAAAAGGTTGCGCTCGGCGTCCGCACGGACGACCCGCAGCTTCTTGGCAGTGGCGCGGGCGTCCCCCAGGTGGCCGGCCATGCGCATCCCCTTGTAGACGCGGCCCGGCGTGGTGCCGGGGCCGATCGAGCCGGGGGCGCGGTGGTGGTCGGAACCGTGGGTCTTTGGACCGCGCTTGAAGTGGTGGCGCTTGATGTGGCCGGAGAAGCCCTTGCCCTTGCTCACGCCTGTCACGTCGACGATGTCGCCGGCGGCGAAGAGAGTGACGTCGAGCTTCTGGCCGACGGTGAAGGCCGAGTCATCGGCGCCCTCGAGTCGGAACTCCCGCAGGACGGCGAGCTTGGGCAGGTTCTTGAGCTGGCCGATCTGGGGCTTGTTTAGCTTGCCCGACTCCTCAACCCCGAGCTGGACGGCGGTGTACCCGTCACGCTCCGGCGTTCGGACCCGGGTGACCGTATTGGGCTCGACTGCAACGACACTCACCGGGATCATCGTCCCGTCGGCCTGGAAGATCTGGGTCATGCCGACCTTCCGGCCGATCAATCCAATGCTCATCCGGGTCACATCTTGATTTCGATGTCGACGCCCGCGGCAAGCGAGAGTCGCATCAGGGCGTCCACGGTCTTCGAGGAGGGCTCCAGGATGTCGACGAGCCGCTTGTGAGTGCGGATCTCGAACTGCTCCCGGCTGTCCTTGTCGATGAACGGTGAGCGCAGGACGGTGAACTTCTCAATACGCGTCGGCAGCGGAACGGGACCGACCACGTCCGCGCCGGTCCGCTGGGCCGTCTCCACGATCTGCGCCGCCGACTGATCGAGCAGTCGGTGGTCGTAAGCCTTGAGGCGGATCCTGATCCGCTGCCTTGCCATCACAGACTCCGCTTACTCGACGATCGAGGTGATGGCCCCGGCGCCGACGGTGCGTCCACCCTCACGGATGGCGAAGCGCTGTCCGACTTCCAGAGCGATCGGGGTGATGAGCTCGACGGTCATGTCGACGTTGTCGCCGGGCATGATCATC
>DASWZK010000024.1:0-1777 GCA_036404515.1 Candidatus Limnocylindrales bacterium | reverse complement strand
GTGACGGTCAAGGGTTGCTCCCATATTGCTACTGGCCCTCGATTGACGGGCTCGCGCTCTCGCCGAAGAGCAGTTTCGATGAGCCAGGAAACGAGATCGTCGTGGCGCGAGTCCACGTCAACGACCCGGCCGCGGCCGAGTGCCAGCCATCGGTACGGGCAGAGTGCGAGGCCGCGATAATCGTCGAGTCCGTCGTGTGGAGGTCGAACCTGAACGGAACATCATCGTCGTCGAGGACAGCAGTTGATTCGTCGTCTGCTGCGGCCACCGAGCCGCCCTCGGCGAGCCCGAACCCGCTCCGATACGACGATGGGATCCCGCGCCTCTGGGAGGGCCAGGCCGTGCTCCGCGGGCAGGCCGCGATCGATGCTGCCAACGCCTCGACCGACGCGTCCTCGTTCCTGGTCGCCTTCTGGGCCGGGATCGAGCTGCCACACAGCTGCACTGCCATGAGCGCGGGTGACAACCCGAGGTACCTGTGCGGCGGCATGGGGGACATTGGTGATCAGCCCGGGGTCATATCGAGCGCACTCGGGAAGGCGCTTCGGGTGGACACGAGTTCCGTGGCCACGGGACCGGTCATCGCCCGCGTGCACACCCACGATCCGTCGATGATGAACTGCCCAGCCGCCTACGCCTCCGGCTGCGAGCACACCATGATCGGGGAGGCCGTCGTCTGGCACGGCGACGCGGCGACCGCGCCCGAGCCGACGACCGTCGCCCAGGCTGCGGCTGCGTTCGGCATTTCGACCAAGCCTGTGGCCGGGATCTGTGAGAGCTACCTCCCTGGCGCGGTCGTGCTCCAGTACCCGGCTCCGAGCACATCGGGCTTTACGAGTGAGTGGGAGGGGGTTGTGGCGGTCTTCCCCTCAGCCGCTGCGGTGGCCGCGGCGGACCCGGACGCCGCCGCGTACGGCGAGTCCGACGTGGCCCCGGTCGGCAGCATGTGCGGCGACCATGGCGGTACGGACCCGCTGCGGGGTGCAGGTTTCTTCTCGTTCAAGGACCGCTGGCTCGCTCGAGGCAACGTTCTGGCGGCCGTCCAGTACGACACGAGCGTCGGTCCCGAGAACGACGTCTTCGTGACCCAGGTTCGAGCGAAACTCGCCGCCCTTTCGTCAGCCGGGCAGTCGCTTCTGCCATCACCAACGTCGCCCCCGGCCACGCCAACCCCGCCGACGTCCGGAGCTTTCGTGTCAACCGGCCCGCTTCTGCCGCCCGATATCGGGTCGGGCCTGACAGCCACGCTGCTCGTGGATGGTCGGGTCCTGATTACCGGAGGCATGGATGCCTCGGCCGAGCTATATGACCCGGCCACGGGCCGGTTCAGCTTCACCGGATTGATGTCGAGCGAGCATGAGTACGGCACCGCCACGCGCCTGAAGGACGGCCGGGTCTTGGTGGCCGGTGGCGACGACCTATCCGGCCTGCTCGCTACGGCCGAGCTCTACGACCCGGCCACGGGCAAGTTCAGCCCGACGGGATCTTTGGCAGGGCCGCGTGAGTTCGACACGGCGACGCTGCTCCCCGACGGCCGGGTATTGATCCTCGGCGGTATAGGCAAGGCAGGCTACCTGACCTCGGCCGAGCTATACGACCCGACGACAGGCCGGTTCAGCTCGGCAGGAAACACGCTTGCCCCGCTCGGGGAGGGCGACACAGCCACCCTCCTGCTCGACGGCCGGGTTCTCATTGCCGGTGGGGATGGCAGCTCAGCGCAGGCCCAGCCCACCGCGGCGGCCGAGCTTTACGACCCCGCGAGTGGGAAGTTCAGCCC
>DASWZK010000023.1:0-37114 GCA_036404515.1 Candidatus Limnocylindrales bacterium | reverse complement strand
AAGACCCCCCACCGCACCTTTCCAACCGTTTGCCTCGAGGCTTCGGCCGATTGACCCAAGCGCCCCGGGTCCCATCGGGCGGTGCCCGCAGGCACCGGCTCTGAGGATCGGTGACAGCCGACACCTGGTCATGGGACTTAGTCCGCCGGGCGTTTCGAACCCCTTGCGACCAACCGGCGGCGGCCACCGCCGCCGAGTCGGCCGGTACGCGGCGCCGGGGCGCCGGTCGCTACCAGCGCCGCGGCACCAGTAACCGGCCGTCGACCCAGCCGGTCCAGCCGTTTAGGCCTCGAACCTGAGCCCACGCCCCGCCCTGCGCCACGATGACGAGTTCGACATGTTCCGAGAGGCGGGCCACGGGTGGACGTGCCGGGTCGGGTACATCCCAGGCCGCCATTCCGCCCGCTGGCACTACGTGGGTTGGAGTCCAGACCGCGGCCGTGAAGGCGGGCGCAGGCGAAGGCGCGACGTCGGTCGGAGTCCAGACCCAAACCGACTGAATGGGCGGAGCAGCGACCGGCGCTGGGGCGGCGACCTGCGCTGGCGGTGCCGCTTCGGCCTGCGCGAATCTCGACCCGCCGGTGTCCGCCTTCGAGCCAGCGATGGACTCGGCCGCTAGCCGGGCGGCCAGGGCATCCGGAGCCGGATCCAAGGCCGGCGCCACGGCCTGCGCAAAGGCTACGGCAGGGGGCACGAACTGAGCGACAGGGGCCGCCGGCTCAGCCTGCGGCATCGGCCGTGGCAGGAACGGAACCGCCGCCAGTTCGGCCCGGATCGATCGGATCTTCAGGCGTTGGGCATCCAGGGACGGATCCGTCAGCGAGTCGGTTCCGCTTCGGATCATCGCGTACTCGATCTGGGCAGCCTGCAGCCGACCGGTCAGTTTCGAGGCGGCGCTGCCGCGAAGTCGATTCGCGGAAGTTCGAGCCGAACGCCTCGCCCACAGGCTCCGGAGCGATCGAATCTCGTCATCGGTGGCCACCATCGGATCGGGTTCGCCGGCGACGATCAATCGGTAGTTGGCCTCCTCGCTCCGGGTCGCGAACATGACGAGAACGCTGAGTAGGATCAAGAACGGCAGACCCTTGACCGCCCCGTATTCGACCCACTGGAAGACGCTGGGGCTGGCGCCGCTGGACGTCTGAAGGATCGATTCCATCCAGGGCGAATTCCAGACGACATGAGCGGACACGCCGGCCGCGATGCATACCCCGGCGCCCAGAAGACGCTTCGTCATGGCATCTGCGCGATGGGTGACGAAGAAGGCGAACCCGGTCCCGGTGAGACCGGTGAACAGGACGTGGCCGTACAGGCCTCCGCCCACCACTCGGATCAGGAATGTGTCGAGAACCGGGCCGGACTGGTCGACCGCCCCTGGGACGGCCGCTACGGCGTTGATGAAGTACGACACGTCCTCGACGACCGTGAAGCCGAGGCCGACCATCGCACCGTAGACAAAGCCGTCCATGACGCCGTCGAACTCGCTCGAAACGACTAGATAGAGAATGACGACGCCCATCAGTTTGAGCGTCTCCTCGACGCCGGGGCCGACGATCGCGGCGCCCCACTGGGCGGCGAAATCGGGCGACGCGACCTTGCTCAGAATCGACAGCCAGGCCTCGTTGGCGTTGGCTGCCAGGCTGGTCGCGACCACGCCACCCCAGACCACGGCGGCCGCCAGCATCATCTTGGGCTCGCGCTCGAACAGGTCGAGCCGGTAGATGACGAAGGCCACCGGGACCGCGTAGACCAGGACGAGGGCCCATGACAGCAGGTAGGCCGTCACGAGGCTGCTCATCAGCGATTGTTCCTGCACGAAGAGGTAGCCGCCGATCCCCAGCAGCGCGCAGTAGAGCCAGAAGGCGGGCTCCTGGGGCTGGATGAACGATGCCTGCCTGCCCCAGCGCGGCGCGGCGCCCGGTTCGACGGCGGCGGTCATGGCCCGACTCGCACACTCTTGAGCATTGCCGAGACGTCATCTGTGACCGGGTCGAGATCGCCTTGCGGTGCTGCCACGACGATGACGACGGCGTTGCCGTTGACGACCATGCAGACCAGCTCCCCGTCGACGATGCCCGCACGCTGGCGGCCGGACGAGACGGCCGCCTCGAAGGCAACGTACGCGGTGTCGTGGCCGCTGATCGAAGCCCGGCGTGGACCGCCGTAGCTGATCTGGGCGGAGTCGCCGCTCAGCGACCTTTCCTGGTCGGAGAGCATGGAGACCGAGTCGCCGCCGTAGCTCGACGAGACGACCTGGGCGGTGAGAATCGCAGTGGCCTTCTCAAGCTCGATGCCGCTGGCCGTGTCGCCCGGCGGTGAGGCGAGGATCCAGCCGGGGGCGGCGTTCATGGTCACTGAGCCGCCCACCGTCACGAGCCCGGCGCTGGGGGCTGCAATCACGTTGTCGAGGCCGACGCCACCCAGCACGACGGCGGCGATGACCGATGCGACAGCTATGGTCGGCAGTAACCGTTGCCGGTTGGCCATGACGACCCGCGCCCCGGTCGCAGGGCTAAGGCCCATCGCAGGACCGACGCCCGCCGCAGGTGTGGCCGCCGTGGCCGGCAGAGGCACCGCAGCCCAGGTTGCGGGCGCCGCGAGGTCGGCTGGGGACTGAGCCCAGGGAGGCGGAGGCGGCGCCGCAGGCAAGGCCCAGGGCGGCGTCTCCGCGGGCGATCCGGCGCTCCCCGCCGGCCCTTGGGCGACGGTCTGATCGGGAGGGAGATCGCTCATCGGGTGACGGTCCTCCTGTCCGCGATGGTGCGGTCGTGACATCGTAAAGCGCGGCGCTCCGCGGGATAACCGCGGCGTGCTCCAATTGCCGGGCCTGAGATCGGTAAGGCCTACGCCGTCGAGACGCGCAGCAGCAGCCGAGCGGAACGCCGCCCCGCCCGGCGCCGTAGTGTCGCCCTGCCTCTACTGCGGCAGGCTGGGGTCGTCTTCGAGCCCCTGGACAGCCTCCCTCGGCCGACGGCTCGCCCTCCGCGGCCGTATCTCGTCGAGCAGGTAGCCGAAGGCATCCGGATTGAACAACCCGAACACGACCGCAATGACGGCGACCGAATAGAGCCGCGCCTCCACAGCAAGAACGGCGATGAGCCCGCTGGCCACGAGGCCGACCGCCAGCCCAATCGCTCGACCGGCCTGCCCGAAGACCGCCCCAGCGAGGTGCCCGAGCGCACGTCCGCCATCCAGGCTCGATATCGGCAGCAGATTGAAGATAGCCCAGCCGAGGTTGACATACAGCCAGAGGAAGAGCGGCATTTGAATCGACCTGCCGGCGTCGCGGAAAGCCAGCCCCACCGCCAGGGTTACGGCCCCGAGGACGAGGCCCACCGCCGGGCCCGCGAGGGCGACCACGAGCATCTGCCGATCCGAGAGTCGCGAGGCGACCTCTTGATCGTTCGGAACGGTGAACCCGCCGAGCAGCCAGAACGTTATCGACGACTCGACGCGAAAGCGACGGAATGCCAGGGCGTGACCGAGCTCGTGGAGAAGCAGGGCGACGAATCCCAGGGCAACCCATTCGGCCAGGAACTCGCCCGACAGCCCCGACAGGACGCCCAACCCCAGTAGGCCGAGCACGATCCACGGCTCGATCGTGACCGGGATCCCAAGGATCCGGAGGGTGACGCCCATCGACTTACCCATTCGAACCCCTGGATCTGGGACGCGCCCCGAGAAGTGCCGCCCGGCGTCCACTTTCAGGACTGGTAGGGGAGGGAGGACTCGAACCTCCAACCGAGGCTGTATAAGAGCCGTGCTCTGACCAATTGAGCTACTCCCCCGCCGGGCGCGATCGTACACCACGGGGCGGGCAGCGCAGGTCGCTTCTCTATTCCAATCCGCCGCGCAAGACCTCGATCCGAGGGCGATGTGGGATCGTCTCGGGCGTGTGCTCGGCTACGAGAGCCACGCCGTCGCGGAAGCGCCGCAGCTCGCCGTCGGTGTTGAAGAAGCCGACGCTGATGCGGATCGCGTCGAGCGGCGGGATCGTTCGGGCGATGCACAGCGTCCGCTGCGAAAGCTCCTTGAGGGCCTCGGATGACGCCCAGCCGGCGATCCGGAATGTGACCAGGCCGGCCATGTTCCCGCGCGGTGTCAGAACCTCCACCCCGGGCACCTCAGCCAGCATTGCCGCCGCGTCGCCGGCCATTCGGGCGATGCGGTCGTGGATCCAGCCGAGCCCGACGAACATGGACAGCCAGGCAGCGCTGCGTGCCAGGCCGAGCACCGACGGCTGGTGGAAGCCCGAGTTCTCGAACCTTCGCGCATCGGGCCAGGGCTCGCCTTGCGCCGCCAGATCCATCGACTCGAAGCTCCAGTAGCCGGCGAATGCCATGCGGGGTCGGTCGAGCACCGAACCGGCGCAGTAGACCGCACCGATGCCTTCGGGCCCGAGCAGCCACTTCTGACCGGGCACGGCGTAGAAATCGACGCCCAGCTCCTCGA
Organism: Candidatus Limnocylindrales bacterium; assembly: GCA_036404515.1. Lineage (GTDB taxonomy): Bacteria > Chloroflexota > Limnocylindria > Limnocylindrales > CSP1-4 > Fen-1039. The sequence continues at coordinate 32,662 of DASWZK010000023.1, read as the reverse complement.
CCGAGACCGGGATCGCCCCGACCGACTGCGCGCCGTCGACAGCGACGAGCGCCCCTCGGGAGTGTGCCAGTTCGGCGATCTCGCGGACCGGGAGGCGTGCGCCCGTGGCCCACGTGACGTGAGAGAGCGAGACGAGCTTCGTGCCGGGGACGACCACCCGATCCAACGCCGCGAGGATCGCCGCCGGGTCGCCGCCGGTTCCAAGATCGGCGATGACCAACTCCACTCCGTGGCGCTCGCGAACCGCCCACAGCGGACCGAGTCCGCCGGCATGCTCGAGGTTGGTGGTCACGGCCCTGTCGCCGGGCCGCCAGTCGACCGCCGACGTCGAGATGTTCATCCCGTCCGTGGTCGCGTGAGTCAGAGCGATGTGGCCCGGGTCCGTGCCGAGAACCGCGGCAATCGCAGCCCGTGTCTCTGCCATCCGCTGGAGCGAATCCTTGTAATTGTCGACGTCGGCTCGGCCGGTGCGCAGCTCCCAGGCCTCGGCCTCGGCCATGGCCCGGGCAGTCTCCCTGGGGAGTGGCCCGGCCGTGCCCGTGTTGAAGTAGATGCCGGCGGCCGTGGAAGGAAGCGCCTCGCGGATGGCCGGAATCTTCTCATCGTCGGGGAGGAAGGGAGTCACAACGTTCCTGATGATAGGCGGCCCGGGCGCCACGCCCCGGAGTTGCGCCCCGCCACGTGCGGCTCCCTCACTGAGTTCGCGTGAGGCGGCGACGGGACCCGCCGCGGCCACGCCCGAAGGGGCCTGCTCGACCGGGACCCCGTCACCTACCAGGGATTCGATGGGCCACCCGAGTCAACGTCGGGAGGAGCCTCTTTGCGCCACTCGACGTTGGCCAGAACCGCGACGTGGGCACGAGCGTGGTTGAGCACGAGCAGGTCTACGGCGTTCGGCAATTCGGCGACGCTGTAGGCCCAGTAGCGAGCGCCGGTGACGGGCACGAATCGGGCGCCGAAGGCATCGAGGGCCTGCTGAAGCTCCGATTCGTAGGGCAGATGGATCTGGCCCTCGATGGTGAAGGGCGGGGCCAGGAGGGTGGTCCGGACCGCCTGCTTGGGCGTCCGCGCCTCCTGTCCCGATACGGTCGATCCGGTCGTGTGCACGAAGAGCACGTCGGCCAGCTGGACCTGGGATACGCCTGACTCGGCCACGACCCGCCGCGACCCAAGTTCCATGAAGGTGGCTTCAAAGAGCACAAGGTGTTCGGCGTCGGGCTCGTTGAGCACGTCGGTCAAACGTTGGAGCCTTGTCTTGAGAGTGCCCAAGATGATCAGGTGCGGGGTGACGATCGTGAGCTGAAGCGATTGCGCAGGATTGAACGCGCCGAGCATGACCGCAGGATAACCGGCCGGGCGTCGGTTGGGATGACCCATTCTCGTTCCAGAGGGCCGACCTGGCAGAGCCGGCTCAGGAGCCTTCGGTCAGTCGCACCTTGGAATTCCTGGCCTCGGCCGTGACCAGGTACTCGGCACCGAGCTGGAGTTCGCGATGCAGCCGATCGACGGTCGCCAGGGAGTCGATGCCGGTCGGATCTTTGTCGGTTCGAAGCCGAACGATGCGCGGGAAGCGCAGGGCGAAGCCCGACTGGTGCCGGTTCGAACGCTGGATGACGTCGAAAGCGACCTCGACCACGACGGCCGGCTCGACCTGCCGGAACCGGCCCACCCGACGGACGGTATGTGCCTCGAACCAGCGGGTCATCTCCGCAATCTCGGCGTCGGTCAAACCGGTGTAGGCCTTGCCGATGGTCACCAGACGGTCGGTCGACTCATCGCGGACGGCGAAAGTGTAGTCCGACAGGACGCCGTGCCTCTTGCCATGGCCGGCTTCGACGCCGACCACGAGACAGTCCAGCGTCGCCAGCGCGCGTTTCATCTTCAGCCAGCCGAGACCGCGTCGGCCGGGCGAATAAGCGCTCTGCGGGTCCTTGACCATCAACCCCTCGTTGCGCCTGGCGCGGGCCTCGTCGAAGATGCGATCCAGCGCCGCGACCGAATCCGCCGAGACCAGATGCGAGAGCGCGAACCGGCCACCCATCGCCACGGTTGGCAAACCAAGCGCCTCCAGGCGGCCCCGGCGCTCGGCCAGCGGAACCCGGAGCAGCGGCGTGACGGCAGCGGTCGCGGTGCCGTCACGGCCGGGACGCCCGTCGGCGGAGTGGCCGGAGAAATCGTCGGCGGAATGGTTGCCGTTGCGCGAGCCTTGCCCGCCGGCCGACCGCGGACCGATGGCGAGCAAGTCGAAGGCAACGTACGCGACCGGCACCTCCGCCTGCAGCTCGGCCGTTGGCTCTTTACGGCCCAGCCGCGCCTGCAGCGTGAGGAACGGCAAGACGTGACCGTCGGCATACGCCAGAATCTCACCGTCGAGGATGCCGTTCCAATCCAGCGGCCGGGCCGCCGCAACGATTTCCGGAAACTGCTCGCTGATGTCGTGCAGGTCCCGGCTGTAAAGGCGCACCTCGGAATTGCGGCGATGAAGCTGGGCACGGATGCCATCGTACTTGTCCTCCGCCCAGACCGTCGGCCCCAGCCGGGAGACGATCTCGCCGGCGTCCTCGGCCGCCGAGGCGAGCATGAACTTGATCGGGTGCATGAGCCGGAGGCGCGCCTCGCCAAGGCGGTCTTCCCTGGCGAGGACGGCAGTCTCGCCCGTGTCGCCGGTAAGCATCATGGCCGTGCCCACCTCCGCCTGAGACCGCCCAAAGGCTTCTGCGATGGCCGCCTCCAGCAGTCCCTCACGCAGACCGATGCGCAATTCACCGGTGAGGATCTTGACCACGTACTTGGCAGTGAGCGCGTCGCAGCTCCCCAGCAGAGCGGCGAATACCGCGGCTTTAGCAGCCGGACCCGTCGCAGCCTCGACATTCGCGAAGGCCTCCGCAACCTCGCAAAGGGTCGGGGAGCGGTCCGGACCGGGGGGATCGGGTCGCAGCGCCAGGACGTCGGCCGCGGCCTGGCCCAGATCGGACGACCTGTCGTAGGCCTCTCCCAGGGCACCGGCAGGGACGTCAGCCAGCTGGCTCACGACGGCCGCGACCGTCGCCCAACCCAAACCAGCTGCCCGCTGGTCCGCTTCCGCGAACGGCCTTCCCGCCAGGAAAGTGGCGGCGGCACGCAGCTCTGCAATCGGCAGTGGCGCAAGGTAGCGCGCGAGCAGCGAGGTCTTCTCCGAGGTGCGAGTGGTCCCGGCTACGCGCTCGGCCAACTCGCTCCAGCCACGCATGGCGGGGATGGTATACCTTCGATCTGTGAAACCCGCTCGACTCGCCTCGCCCGATCCACTCTGGCGAACCGGGGACCGCAATGGCCGCGGCGCCTGAGCGCGAGTTCTGGCGTCCGGAGACCATTCCGGGCCGCCTGGTCGTCCTGCGCCGACACCGGGCGGAGAATCTGCGCGCCTTCACCCGCTGGTACTCGGACCCGGAGGTAGCCCGTCTGACGCGCTACCAGCAGTCGCCGCTATCGAATGACGAAGTCCAGCGCTTTTTCTACGCGCGGATCCTGGGCTCCGACTTCCTGGCGATGGCGATTCACGTGCGCGAGAGTGATCGGCTTATCGGAACCTGTGCTTTCAGCCAGCTCGACGGCGACAACGGATCGACGCTTTTTCACATCACCATCGGTGAGCAGGATGCCTGGGGCATGGGTTACGGCACTGAGGCAACGGAGCTGATGCTGGCCCACGCGTTTAGCCGGCTGGCGCTTCATCGGGTGGCGCTGACGGTCTTCGAGTTCAACTCTCGGGCGATACGCTCATACGAGAAGTGCGGCTTCGTAGTCGAGGGTAGGGCGCGCCAGGCCATCCTGCGTGACGGCCGGTTCTGGGACGAGATCCACATGAGCATCCTTGCCGAGGAGTGGGAAGCCCGCAATCGCGCCCCGCGCTAAAGCCATCGCTCTCGACCGCCCGACCCCCCTCGCGTCCTAGAGGCTCGAGGCAACCGCCTGCTTGGCCAGGTAGGCATCGATGATGCCCTGGAGCGTCGCCCCGCGCAGCTTCTCCAGGATCGCGCTTTCAGCGGCGTAGAAGACGTCGTGAACGCCGCACTCCCCATTCTGGCCGCAGGCCGTTCCGCGCATGACGCAGATCTGGCGATGAGGATCGCCCTCGACCGACTCGATCACCTGGAGAAGCGTGACCGATGAAGCCGGCTGTGCCAGCTTGTAACCGCCCGCCCGCCCCGGATGAGCCTCGACCAGGCCGGCGCGGGTAAGGTCGCCCATGATCTGGGGCAGGAACCGCGGAGGGATGGTCATTTCTTCCGCGATCTTGCGACTGCTCAAGAGCCCCTCAGAGACCATGGTCAGGGCGAGCATCGCTCGTATGGCGTAGTCGCTGCGCTTGGTCAGGTCTAGTCGCATGATTCAACAGTATCGCGTCGGGCGCGAGAGGCTAGTCCCTGCCGTTGGTCCCGCCGTCTTGTGACGCGTGGCAGAAGATACACCGAGTTTGGTCAGCATTTGGCGCCAAGGGGCCGTACGGATCGCGGTTCGGCATCCACGAGGACCCACCAGCACGCCCCATGCCGCGCTGCGCTGGCCGTGCCACCGCCCTCGAACGTCAGCCGATCAGGTAGCTGACGGTGACCTGGACAACGATATCGGTCGTGCCGGTTTGTATAGGTGTAGAAACCGATTGCGCCTTCGCAGCATCGAGCGCGGCGCCGTAGTAGATGGGGTTCGTTTGCGCCGTCGTCTCGGTGATCGTGGAGACGCCGGTAACGGACACATTCGCCGCGGACGTGAGCGCGTCGGCTTTGGACCGGGCGTCGGCCATGGCAAGCTGACGTGCCTGGGCCTGAACGGACTTGGGATCGTTGAGGCGGAAGGTGATGCCCGCGATCGTCGTGGCTCCGGCCGAGGTCGAGTCATCCACCACGGACGCGACCGATTTGAGATCCCGGACCGTGACCTGGACGGTATTGGCGAACTGCTGTCCCACGAGCTTCGGCGCGGAGCCGCCCGAGCTGTAGTCGTAGACGGGAGTCAGGCTCAAGTTGACGGTGGTGATGTCCTTGTCGGCCACGCCGTCCTTCTTGATGGCGGCCAGGACCGAGGTCATCGCGGTAGCCGCAGCGGACTGGGCCTCGGCGACGGTCGGCTTCTGGACCATCACGCCAATGACCACGTCGGCGACATCCGGAGCCACGCTGATCTCGCCCGTCCCCGAGACCGTGACGGTGTGCTCGGTGCCGGTGGAGGGATTCGCCGCCAGCGCGGGATGGCCGCCCATGATCGGGCCGACCATGATCCCCACCAGGAGGCTTGCGGCCGCGGTCAGCGCGATCGCTCGACCGACGGTCACCGGGCCGGCGTGGCGTTCCGCCGCCCGATCGACGCTCGACCATCCGCTCGCCTCTTCGGCCTTCGCGGTCGGGTCCTGCTCGTGCCCGGCGTTGGACGTCTTGTCGTTCATCGCGGTCTCCTCCTACCCTTCCTGCCGTTACGAGGCTATCGACGCCCGCGCGTCATGTACGGTTCCCGCCTGCCCGCCGCAGTCCCGCTACGATTGAGCGGTGAGTGCGAGCGAGCTGAACCCGTGGCGTCGAGTGTCGCGTCGAGTCGCCTACCAGAACCCCTGGATCGAGATACTCCACGACGAAGTGATCCGGCCGGACGGACAGCCGGGCATCTACGGCGTCGTCCACTTCCGGCACCTGGCGATCGGCGTCGTGCCGCTCGACGCCGGCGATCGGGTCCTGCTCGTCGGGCAGTACCGCTACACGCTCGATCATTACTCCTGGGAGATCCCCGAGGGCGGCGGCGGCTTCGACGAGTCGCCCGAGGAGGCGGCACGCCGCGAGCTGGTCGAGGAAACGGGCTACAGCGGCGGCCATTGGCGAGAGTTGTGCCGGGCCGAGCTCTCCAACTCCGTCACGGATGAAGCGACGATATTGTTCGTCGCCACAGGCCTCGAAGCGGGCACGGCCTCGCCGGAGGGAACGGAGCAACTGCAGCTGCGGTGGGTCCCCTTCGACGAGGCGATGGCCATGATCGGTCGCGGCGAGATCGCCGACGCCATGACGATCCTCGCCCTTCAGCAGCTCGCCCTTGAGCGGGCCGCCGGGCGGCGCTGACGACCGTTGTCCGTCCGGGCACTCACCGTGGACGTACAGGCCGGAGTCCCGGCCACGTTTCCGTCATTCACGCCTCCCCGTCGTGGCAGACACGGATTGGCGCAGCCTCGGCGCCGGCCGGGCCCGGCCGGGCTGGCAACTAGCCCGTCCTCGAGCGCCATGGCGACCTTGACAAGGGCGAGGAAGCCGTCGGGCCGGGTCGGGCTGCGGCCAGCACTCCTGGGGAGCGTGGGTGACGGGAAGATGGCGACATGGCGCCGCGGGTCGCCGTTCCGGACGCGGGCTCGACTGGCGGATCGGGGGTGGTCACCGGTCCCGCTTCGGCCGAACCGAGGTCCGCTTTGAGACCGCTCGCTGTATCATCTCTGAACATTCAGAGTGCATAGGGATTATGCGAAGCTCAGCCGCTGCCGACTCTGCCGGTGGAGCGGCGACGAACGGGAGGCGCGTCATGGTCGGTCCCGATAGCGGGGGCACGACGAGCGAGATTGGAGCTGACACCGGCTCCCCCGCTCCCGGCACGCATTCGCCCGGCGCCGCTCGTGAGATGGCCACGCGTCACGACGACACCCCGTTCGTGAACCGGCGAGACCCGGCCCGCGTTCTCGGGCCCGACGGCAAACCCGCCGCAAGCCGCCGCGCTCCGATCTGGGAGGACGTGCCCGACGAGCGCTGGAACGACTGGCGCTGGCAACTCTCCAACCGTGTCAACACCGTCGAGGAGATCGGCCGCGTCCTGAAGCTAACCGACGACGAGCGCGACGGGCTCTCCGCCACGGACAAGTTTCGGGTCGACATCACGCCCTACTTCCTGAGCCTGATCGATTCCGACGACCCGAACGATCCGATCCGCCGCCAGGTCATACCAACGGCGTGTGAGCAGGAAGCCTTCACGGCGATGATGGAGGACTCCCTGGCCGAGGATCGTCACTCGCCCGTTCCAGGGCTCGTCCACCGCTACCCCGACCGGGTCCTGATGCTAGTCACGACCCAGTGCGCCAGCTACTGCCGCTACTGCACCCGGTCGCGCATCGTGGGCGACGCGGCCCAGAACTTCAACCGCGCCGAGCACGAAGCCCAGCTCGAGTACCTGCGCCGCACGCCCCAGGTCCGCGACGTCCTGATCTCGGGTGGCGACGGTCTGGTCCTCGCCCCGAAGCTGCTCGGGTCGATCATTCGCGGCCTCCGCGAGATCCCTCACATCGAGATCATCCGCATCGGCTCGCGCGTGCCGGCCTTCCTGCCCCAGCGCATCGACGACGAACTGTGCGAGATGCTGGCGAAGTACCACCCGATCTGGATGAACCTCCACTTCAACCATCCCAACGAGCTAACACCCGAAGTCGCCCGGGCGTGCGACAAGCTGACCCGGGCCGGAATCCCGCTCGGCAACCAGTCGGTCCTTCTCGCCGGCGTCAACGACTGCGTCCACATCATGCGGGCGCTTGTACACCGGCTCGTCGAGTTCCGGATCCGGCCCTACTACATCTACCAGTGCGACCTGGTGGAAGGCTCGGGCCACTTCCGGACTCCGGTCGGCAAGGGCATCGAGATCATGGAGGGCCTGCGGGGCCACACCTCCGGCTATGCGGTCCCGACCTACGTGGTCGACGCGCCCGGGGGCGGCGGCAAGATCCCGGTCATGCCCAACTACCTGATCAGCTACTCGGACCACAAGGTCGTGTTGCGCAACTTCGAGGGCTACATCACGACCTACGAGGAGCCGACCCAGTACGCGGCGCACGACAAGGCAAACTGCCGGTACTGCCAGCACCCGCGCCCCGAACCAGGCCAGGGCGGCATCGAGGGGCTGCTCGACGGCAAGCAGATGTGGATCGAGCCATCCGGCTTCGAGCAGGCCCACCTGCGCGGTCGGACGGAGCCTCACCGGCTCCAGGATCCCTCGAAGTGGGTGCCCTACGGCGTCGGGGCGATCGAAGGCACGGCCGGGCAGCCGGTGAGCGCGCTGGAGCCGGGCTCGGGTGGACAGACGCCCATGGGTGCGGTGGCCGGGAGCCCGCATGGCTCCACAGTTCCTGAGACCTCCGACTCCACCGAGACGGCGCAGGCCCGGCGAGAGCCAGCGTTCGAATACCCTCCCGGCGAAGAACCCCGTCCGGGCGAGGGCGAAGCCAAAGGCTGGTCCAACGGCGAGCTGCTCTAGCACCGCGCTTCTCGCATTTCGGCAGCCGTTCGCGCCGCGGCTGGATCCACACACAGGGACTCATCCCCGGGGAGCAGCCGCAATCCTGCGTTCGGCTGATGCGGCGACCGCGCGCGCCGGGGTACCGTGCGACCATGCAGCGCGCTATCGCAAGCCCACGGCGGCGCCTGGGACGGATCCACTGGAACCAGGACTACGCCGATGTGGTCTTAGCCCTGATCCTGACGGGCGTGGCGGCCTACACGGCCGTCCAAGAGCACTACCGTCTCGACGCCGTCGGCGTCGCGCTCTTGATCCTTCAGGTGCTGCCGATTGCATTGCGTCGCCGGAACCCCATCGGGGTTCTGTGCATCACCGGCTTCGCGATCACCTTGTACAGCGTGCTCGGATACACGGAGTCGGATGGTTTTCTCGGCGTCTTCGTGGCGTTCTACACAGTGGCGGCGCACGAGCCGCGGCGCCGCGCGACGATCGCGGCCGCTATAACGGCCGCCGGCATTTTCGTCAGCTTCGCCGCCTACGCCGTGTTCGATTCGATCACCGGATGGACGGCAGGCCTGACCGCCACATATCTCTCCTTCGGGCTGGCCTGGCTGATCGGCGACAACCTGCGCGTTCGCCAGGCTTACACGAAGCAGCTCGAGGACCGGGCCATGGAGCTCGAGCGAGAGAAGGAGGAGAAAGCGGCCCTGGCCGTGAGCGAAGAGCGGGCCCACATCGCCCGAGAGTTACACGATGTCGTCGCCCACTACGTCAGTGTCATGGTCGTCCAGGCCGGAGGCGCACGGCGTGTCGTGGACAAGGACCCAGTCGCGGCTAAGGGTGCGCTGGAGGCAGTCGAAGCGGCCGGCAGGACGGCCCTTGCCGAGATGCGCCGCATGCTCGAGGTCTTGCGCAGCGACGATTCGGGCATGGGCCCGCAACCCGGCCTCGGCGAGATAGAGAGGCTCATCGAGCAGGTTCGCGGAGTTGGCTTGCCCGTTGAGTTCTCGATCGAAGGATCGGCCTGCTGTCTGCCGGCCGGCATGGACCTCGCCGCCTATCGAATCGTGCAGGAGGCTCTCACCAATACAGTCAAGCACGGTGGCAAAGCGACGGCGCACGTCACGGTCACCTACACGGCCGAGACGCTCGAGATCGAGGTGGTCGACGATGGCCGCGGCGCCGCGGCCTCGCTGCTCTCAGCGCCGGACGGTGGCGGCCATGGGTTGATCGGCATGAGAGAGCGGGTCTCGCTGTTCGGCGGAGTGCTGGAGGCCGGGCCGATCCTGACCGGCGGCTATCGCGTCCTGGCCCGGATGCCGATCGAGCCGGATGACGCCGCCCGAGCCAGGTCCGAGAGAGAAGCCGCGCTGGCGGCCGTCAAGGAAGCGGCAGCCAGCAATCGACGCGAACACACTCTTCGAACCCCAGGCCGGTCGGGGGCGTTGGTGAAGCCTCGATCGGTGCCGCCGATGATGGTTCGGGTGGTTCCGCCGCATCCAGTCGAGCAGAGCGGGCCTCACGGCCGCAGAGAAGGAGAGGGCGAGCGTTGACGACGCGCGTGCTGCTGGTCGACGACCAGCCGTTGCTTCGTACCGGGTTCCGGATGATCCTGTCGGCCGAGTCCGATCTGACAGTCGTGGGCGAGGCGGCCGACGGCGCCTCGGCCGTCGAGCTGGCTCGCCGCCTCAAGCCCGACGTGGTTCTGATGGACATCCGGATGCCGGGCATGGACGGGATCCAGGCCACTCGCGCCCTGGCGGGCCCTGGCGTGGAAGATCCCATCAAGGTCTTGATGCTGACAACCTTTGGCCTCGACGAGTACGTGGTCGAGTCGCTCCGGGCCGGCGCCAGCGGCTTCCTCCTCAAAGACGCGCCCCCCGAAGACCTGGTCGAGGCCATCAGGATCGTTGCCGCCGGAGAGGCGCTGCTGGCTCCATCGGTGACTCGGCGCCTACTGGACCGCGTCGCCAGCCGACTGCCACCCGCCAATGAAGACACCATCCCAGCCCTTTCCGAGCTGACCGAGCGCGAGCTCGAGGTGCTCAAGCTCATGGCCCGGGGCCTGTCGAACGCCGAGATCGCCGAAAAGCTCGTCGTTTCGGAGACGACGGTGAAGACCCACGTCTCGCGCGTGCTGTCCAAGCTGGACCTGCGCGATCGCGTTCAGGCCGTGATCCTCGCCTACGAGACCGGCCTCGTCTGAGCGATCGCCGGTCGGCCGGCCGATGCCTTCGTTCCTTCTGCGCGCCTCGCTCACGCACCTTCGGGTCAGACCGCTACGGTGCTTGACGGCGCCGCGGCCTCGGTTCGTCGGACCAACGAGCGGACCCCGCTGCCATCCTCCGCAGGCCGTATTTCGGTCCTCCTCGTCATCCGCAGGTATGACCCCAGGTTCGATCCGCTGGACGACCGCGAAGTAGCCGTCGAGGACGACGCCGCCGGGCGGTTCTGCCCGTAGCTTTCGGTACGACGAGAAAGACGCCGGATAGCGTCCTCGAACTGAGAAGCAACGACACAACCCAGCCGCCCAGCGAAGGAGAACCACATGCGACTCGTGCGCGATCTCGGTCGCCGCAAGCTCCGCTCCAGCCTGACGATCACCGGCATCATGATCGGCATCATGGCCCTGGTCGTCTTCGGCTCGATGGCCAACAAGATCGACGCCCTTGTCAAAGGCGGCAGCGAGTACTACAAGGACAAGGTCACCGTGAGCGCCAAGGGCGGCTACATGGGCATCGGTGGCGTCCTCTCCACCAGGATGACCGACCAGATCTCCCAGCTCGACGGCGTCGATGTCGTCTTCGCCGATGTCGCGATGATGCTGAGCGACGACCAGAGCGGCGTGTCCATGGGAACGCCCCCAATGATCACTGGCGGCGTCGCGGGCGCCGACAAGGGCCGCGAGACGTTCAAGCTCAACTACGCCACCGGCCGCGCCCTCACCCCGCAGGACGAGGGCAGCAACGTGGTCGTCCTCGGATCTGATCTTGCGCGGCAGTTCAAAGCGAGCGTGGGAGACACCGTCACCTTGCGCAGCGTCCAGTTCAAGGTCGTTGGGGTCCTGGAACCTACGCTCACAGCGCCGGACAACGAGGCGATGGTTCCGATGGCGGCTGCGCAGCAGCTCTACATCAAGACACTGCCGACGCTGGTCGCGGACAAGCTCAACGTCAGCGAGATCGCCACGGGCCTCGTGGTCTACCCGAAGCCCGGCGTCGACCCGCAGAAGATCGCGGATGAGATCAACGCCTCGATCCCCGGCGTCACGCCAATGACCGGGGCGGACTTCGACAAGCAGATTGGGGCTGCCACCTCGATGCTCAATTCGATCCTCATCGGCATCGGCCTCATCAGCCTCCTCGTCGGCGGACTTTCGGTCATCAACACGATGGCCATGTCGGTCGCCGAGCGGACCCGGGAGATCGGCATCAAGCGAGCGATCGGAGCCTCCCGCTGGCGCATCCGTCGGGAGATCGTGATCGAGTCGGCAATCATCGGCCTGGTCGGTGGCCTGCTCGGTCTGGGTCTGGGAGCCGTGATCACCTACCTGGGTAACGAAGCCGGCCGCAGCTCGGCCACGATCCTCTTCGACTTGACCGCCGGTACGGCCATCTCGTCCGTCGCCTTCGCCACGATCCTCGGCGCCACTGCGGGCTTCATCCCGGCCTGGCACGCCTCCCGGCTCGACCCGGTGACCGCGCTCCGATACGAGTAGCAGCTACCAGCGCCAAGCGCTAATTCGAACGTATCGCGGGTCGCCTGGAGCGGCCCGCCAAGGAGAAACAACGATGACAATCCTCGAAGGTCGCAACCTCCGCAAGACCTACCGCCTGAGCCGGCGCAACACCGTCGAGGCCCTCAAGGGGGTCGAGATCTCGATCGACGCGGGCGAGATGGTGGCGATCATGGGCCCGTCGGGCTCGGGCAAGAGCACCCTGATGCACATCCTGGGGCTGCTTCACGCTCCGGATCCGAACCACGGTCCCGCCCCCGAGCTTCGCCTGGCCGGCGAGGACGTCGCGTCGCTTTCCGACAACGCTCGGACGAAGGTCCGCGCTCGACGGATGGGCTTCGTCTTCCAGGACTTCAACCTCGTCCCCACGCTTACCGCTCTCGAGAACGTGCTTCTCGCCTCCGACTATGCCGGCATCAAGGGCAGGGCCGCCAGGGCTGCCGCCCTCGAGGCCCTGGGCCTGGTCGGTCTGGCCGATCGTGCGGGCCATAAGCCTTCCGAGCTGTCGGGCGGCGAGCAGCAGCGCGTGGCCATCGCCAGGGCCCTGGTCAACAGGCCGGAGATCATCCTGGCCGACGAGCCGACCGGCAACCTCGACTCCGACCGAAGCGCCGAAGTCCTGGCCCTCCTGCGCCAGTTCAACCACGAGCACGGCCAGACGATCGTTCTGGTGACCCACGACTCCGAGGTCGGCGCTGCCTGCGACCGGGTCATCCGAATGCGCGACGGGCGCATCCGCGACTACGGCCACCGCGCCGCCTCCGTGATGGCCACCGAGGCCGTCGCATAGAACCGCCAAGTCAAGTGCAGCGGCGCCGCCCGATGGCGGCGCCGGAGGGAGATCAACCAGTGGGAAAGGGACTCGCCGACGGGGTTCCTGGCCTGGGCCGCGAGCCGCGAGTGGAACTGGTGGATGCCCAGCTTCCTGCGATGGATTCCTCGAATCACCATCTAGGGCGAGCCTGAAGCGCTGCTAGGCGCCCGCCAGGGCGGGTTCGGCCAGGCTGGCAGCAGCGGCATCTGATCGACAATTGCCACATCCGAAGTCCTCACGCGGCGGCGTCACCTCACGGCGCCGCCGCAATCTGTCTGATCGCCCGATCTGCCGAGTCATCGTTCGCCGTGAATCGACGGCGCCTGCCTCAAACGGCCTTCGCATATCATTCCCGGCGGACGGAGCGGAGCCTTCGATCGGTCAACCGGTCCGGAGGAGGAGTCCAAGGGTGCCGAAACTGTGGCCGCCGTTCCTCCGTAGGATCCGCCTCTAAGGGCGCCCAGCTTCTCCCACGGCTGGACTTCGCGCTTCTCCCTCTCGCTGCGGAGACTCACATGACCCGACCCGCCGCGTCGCATGTCTGGCTCGACGGCCGCCTGCGGCCCTCGTCCGGTCCGCATCTATCCGTCTACGACCGCGGCTTCCAGCTGGGCGACGGCGTCTTCGAGGCGCTTCGGGCGAGGCGCGGCGTGGCCATCGAGCTGGATGGACACCTGACCCGACTTCACGCAAGCCTCAAGTCAATGGCCTTCGAGCTGCCATTCAGCGACGACGCCGTTGCGGCCGGCATCGCGGATCTGGTGGCGGCCGAGGGATGGGACAGCGTTGAGCCGCCCGGTGACGCGGTCATCCGCATCACCGTCAGCCGCGGCTTCGATCCCGCGCGTGGTGTGGCCCCGTGGGCCGGGGGCACGGCGTCAGCGGCGATCCAGGCCTGGCTCCTCACGCCCCCGGCCGCGCGCCTTCTTCAGGATGGCGAACGATTGATTACCAGCGTCGTTCGCCGCGACGCCGACTCGCCGATGTCCGGCATCAAGACGACGTCGCGCGCGGAGCTGGTCTACGCCCGCTTGGAGGCGGAACGGGCCGGCGCGGACGATGCCATCTTCCTGACGACCGACGGCCGCGTCGCTGAGGCCACGACGTCGAACGTCCTGCTGATCCGCGGCGATACCTGCGCCACTCCCCGACTCGGGACCGGGCTCCTCGCCGGTACGACACGGGCGTGGCTTGTGGATCACGGTGCCACCGTGGGACTGCGCATGGTCGAGCGGGACTTGCGGCCCCAGGACATCTTCGAGGCTGACGAAGCTGCGGTCTGCTCGAGTATCGGCGGCATCGTCCCGTTCACCTCGCTCGACGGCCGTCCGATCGGCGGCGGCAGGCCCGGCCCGCGCACGATCGCCCTCCGGGAGGCTCGGGAGAGATGGATCGACGTCGCCTCGCTGGAGGGTGGGGCGGCCCGACAGAGATGAGGGCCTGTGGCGCAAGCAGGTCGCACCAGCCTCGATCGGCGCCGACCCCTCGTCCGTCGGCTTCGGCACCTTGCCCTCGGCGGAGTCGCCGGCGCAGCGCTCTCGGCGGCGAAGGGCTCGTCAGGCTAGACTTCGAGTCGTGACAGAGAGCCGCACCGACGACCCCAAGCCGGCCACGGGCGCCGCCGCCAGGTCCGCCCCTCCCGCCAGGTCCGCCCCTCCCGCCAAGTCCGTCACTCCCGCGAAGCCCGCCAGGCCCGCGCCGATGCGCGCCTCAAAGGCTGCCAACCCCGCTGGGGTCGCGCGACCGAAAGCCAGCGTGGCGAAGCCGGGGAGTGAGAAGCGGAACGGCGCCGGAAGGCCAGCCTCCCGTCATCCGAACCTCGGGCTTGCCCCCATCGACATGACGGCCGGCAACGCGGCGGCGGCCGCGAAACTCCGCGGCAACGCCACTGGCATCTCGGCCGGCGCACTCGAGGCCGCAGTGAAGGCCGATCCGACGATCAGGACGCGGTACGACCAGGTCGGGCTGCGCCGGCTTCTTCGCGATGGCGAGCTGCTGGTGGAACGCCTGGCACTGTGCCTCGCCGGGGGCGAGGACCGGTGGCTGACCGAATATGCCGAGTGGATCGGACCCATCTATCGCCGCCGGGGCGTGCCACTGGCCGATCTCAGCGCCCTTTGCGCTGGCATCCGTGAGACGGTAGACGCCCAACTCAGCGCCGACGAGTTCGCCGCGGCCGCACGTTCGCTCGATGCAGCAGGGGCGATTCTCAAGCTCAACGGCCGCGTCGGCGGCGATCGCCACAAGCGAAACGCACTCTCGAAGTGGATGTACCGCGGCGTTTGATCGCGGCGCAGGCACATCGCCACTCTCCAAGTTGCCGCGACGGTCGCGGCGGCAACCCGGAAACGGAGGCCGACATGACGATCAAGTGGGTGAAGGTTGATCCGCTGGTCATGCGCGGCGAGCCGTTCTGCTACAACACCCGCCTGACGGTTCGCCAGCTGCTCGAGTTGAGACGTGCCGGCTACGGCGTGGCTCAGCTGCTGCACGAGCACCCGGAGTTACGCGTCGTCGGCATCGCCCAGGCTTACCTATACGCTGCCGAGCACCGCGACCTGTACCGCGAGTTCTTCGGTCGCGACGGCGCCTTGACCGGCCCCGGCTTCAGCGACGATGAAGCATCCGTCCTGCCCGACGAGCTCCGCATCCCGGGCATCGTCGTGGCAAGAGCGAAGGCCGCCGCCCGCGCGAGGTCCTGACCCGGTGCGGCTGCCGATTCGACTATTCCGACAAAACTGGTAGGATATCTGGCGCCATGAGCGATACGACTTCGGCCCTACAGGCCATCTCCACCGAGCCTGCCAGCAACCCCGCTGCTGGTGCCGTCGCGGCACCCCCGGCCGAGGAAACCCTTGCCTTCGACCCCCAGCGCCGGGCGACCGAGCTGGCCATCCTAGATGCTCTCCGCGCCGTCGTCGACCCGGAGTTGGGGATGGATGTCGTGGAGCTTGCCCTGATCAGGCAGATCATCATCGGCAGCGAGGCGTCTGAGATCAAGATGGTCCTGACGACGCCGTTCTGTCCCTATGCCGGCTCGATGGTTCAGCAGATCAAGGACCAGGCCGAGTCCGTGCTCGAACATCCGGTCAAGGTGACCCTGCTGGCCGAACGCTGGGACCCCCGCGAAGCCGGCCTCATGTGGTGACGCACTAGATTCATCGAGGGGACGATGCCCGAGGAGCTCGAACGCAAGTCAGCAGTTGCCACCCGTCGCGGCGACGACGGCACTACGGGCCTGCTGTTCGGCGGCGAGCGTGTATTCAAGGACGAACCGAGAACCGAGGCGTACGGCGCCATCGATGAGGCCGTAGCGGCTCTTGGTCTTGTTCGTGCCGAGCTCGGCCTGAACGCGCAGGACGGAACCCTGCCTCGAACGCTCGCCCGACTTCCGGACCTGATCCTGCGCATCCAGCGTGAGCTTTTCGTGGCCGGCGCCGAGCTGGCCACCGCCCCCAACGGCGTGGACCGCCAGCTGCCGGGCGAGACGCGCGTGACTGCCAAAATGGTCGATGGTCTTGATGCGCTTCTGGCTGAGACTGAGGCAGCCATCGAGCTGCCGCACGAGTTCGTGGTTCCGGGAGAGACGCGCCTGTCCGCGGCGCTCGAGCTGGCCAGGACCATCGTCCGGCGCGCAGAGCGGCGGGCTGTCTCGATCGGGCGCGCCGAACCGATTCCGGGAGACCAGGTGGTGCCGTACCTGAACCGCCTGGGTGACCTGCTGTGGATTTTCGCCCGTGCGGCCGAACACGGTGAGTCTCGGGCGGCCACTCCCTCAAAGGCTGAGGCACGACGGCATCGCGGGCGGAGCGCCTGACGTTCCACGCCCGGGGCCGCCGAGCCCGGACGCCCCGGAGCGGAGCCGCAGGGGGTAGGATCAAACGCAAAGAGAGACCACCCGCCAACGCGGGCCGGGTCATCCCTCAGGCCTGATTTCCACCTGGACCTCGATCGGAGGAAATCTATGAATGGCTCTCGATACGACCCGCGCGGCGGCTATGCGCCCGAGCAACTCGGCGTTCGGCCCGCAGCCGCCCTGTCGGTCGGCTTTCTGTCCCAGGCGTTTACGTGGATGTTCCTGGGCTTGCTGCTGAGCGCCTTTGTTGCATACCTGGTTCAGAACAGCGTCGGCCTGGCCGACACCGTCCTGAACCTGTGGCTGCCCCTGATCATCGTCGAGATGGTCATCGGCGTGGGCCTGCAGGCAGCGATCAGACGGATCAACGCGACGATGGCACTGGGCCTGTTCCTGATCTACGCCGCGCTCAACGGCCTGACCTTCGGCGTGATCATCATGGCCTACACGGTCCAGACCGGCTCGGCGGCCACGGTCGTCGAGGCCTTCGTGAGCGCCGCGGCGATGTTCGGCGGAGCGGCCCTGTACGGGGCCGTCACGAAGCGGTCGCTGACGAACATGTTCGGCTATCTCGCCATGGCGACGTGGGGCCTCCTCGTCGCCATCCTCGTGAACATGTTCGTGGGCAACGGCACGCTCGACATCATCATCTCGATCGCCGGAGTGCTGATCTTCACCGCCCTCACGGCATCCACGGTTCAGCTCATATCGCGCGGGCAGTTCGCGGCGATGACCGGGTCCATGGAGAAGGCGGCCGTCATCGGCGCCCTGCTCCTCTACCTCGAGTTCGTGAACATCTTCCTCTTCCTGCTCCGGCTCTTCGGCGGCGGCGGCCGCAGCTAGGGCGCGGGTGCTCCGGCATCCGGACAAGACGTCGAAGTGGGGCGGCCCGGACTCCGCCGGCCGGGGCCATGGCTCGTCCAGCATGGCCTCCGCGCCCCGCCCCCGGCGAGCCCAAGCCGTGCCCGCGGCGCCAGACTCGCTTGCGGGTGCATCATTCGCGTCGTGAATCACGCGAGCCGCTCCCCCAGAGCCGATCGACCTGCCCGCATCGCCGCAGCGATCCTGTTGGCCGCAGCCACGGCCGCTTGCGGCAGCTCGGCGCCAACGCTTTCGCCCGGCGGATCGTTATCGCCGACGCTACCCCCCAGCGCCTCCGTCCCGGCGTCGAGTTCGCCCACGGCCACGCCGAACATCTCGATCGTCCCGGTCCCGACTTCGCGGCTGGCCGCCCCGAGCTCGTTCGCCGCCAATCTCGATCCGGCAAAGGCTACGGCCCTCCAGGCCGCCCTGAACGGCATACGCAGCGGCGGCAAGTACCCGGGCGTCTCGGCTGCGATCGTGTTCCCGGACGGCTCGACCTGGACGGGAGTCTCGGGCGCGGCGATCCTTTCGCCCGCAACACCGCTCACGACCGATACGCTCTTCTCGGTGGGAAGCATCAGCAAGACGTTTGTGGCCGCGCTCGTTTGCAGGCTTGCCATGGCCGGCACGATCGGTCTCGACGATCCTCTGTCCAGTTACGTGCCGACTTTCCCGAACGCTGCGAGCATCACCATCCAGGAGCTGCTCGACCACACGAGCGGCATTCGCGACATTGTCGACCCGACGTACTCTGCCGCCTTCTCTGCTGCCATCCTCGCCCACCCCGGCGCCACCTGGACCGCGGCTCAGGTCCTCGCGCAAGTGGGCCCGCGGTACTTCGCTCCGGGCACCGGCTATCACTACTCGAACACGGACTTCATCCTGCTTGGGGAGGTGGTCGAGAAGGCGACCGGTCAGACTGTAGCGGCGCTGGTCCGGTCCATGTTTCTGACGCCGCTCGGCCTCGACCATACCTACCTCCAGACGGAGGAGCAAGCTCAGGGTCCCGAAGCTCACGGCTACATGGGGACTGCATCTACCAAACCTCGAGACAACTCTGCCGGGTCCATGCTGCCATTCACGGCCGAAGCCACGGCCTTCGGCTTCGCCGGCGCCTACGTGTCCACCGCCTCGGACCTGGCCCTCTGGGCGAACGCCCTGTACAGCGGCGACGTGCTCGACCTGGCAACGCTGGCGTCGATGGTCGATATCTCACCGTCGATGGCCTTCAAGGTCAAGCCGAGCTACCCCTACGGATTCGGGTTCGAGGAAACAACGATGGCCGGACAGCTGGCATGGGGCCATCGCGGCCATCTCGACGGGTTCTGGTCGGCTATGGAGTACCTTCCCGCATATCACGTCACCGTCGTCGTGCTGACCAACGCCGAGTGGGCCAACCCTATCGCAGCCTCATCGACTCTCGCCAGGATCGCCATCACATAGGTGGCCGCTCGGGCGGCGCCGACGACGGGAGTTGAGCCCCGCGCGACCAGGGAGAACCTGCTGCTGCCTCTGCCCCGTTCGACGCCCTGAGGGGGTCGAGAGCCTCGCCTCGGCACTGCCCATGCCGGGCGGACACCAAGAGAGCCCGGCGATTTCTCGCCGGGCTCTTCCAGTTGTCGCGTGGGCCTCGCGGCCCGGTGTTATGCGCGACGAGCGGTGAAGCAGTCGCTGCAGTAGACCGGCTTGGTGCCGCTGGGGCGGAACGGAACCTGGGCCTCGCGGCCGCAGCTCGAGCACGTGGCCGAGAACATCTCGCGCGGGCCGGACGAGTAGCCGCCGCGGCTACCGCCGGTGTGCGATCCGCCGCCGAAGTCGCCGCGCTGGGCCTTGCGGGCCGCTCGGCACGAGGGACAGCGGCGCGGCTCGCTGAACTGGCGATCCGCGTAGAACTGCTGCTCGCTCGCGCTGAACACGAACTCCTGGTTGCAGTCCTGGCAAACCAGGTTCTTATCTGATGCGTACAAAGAACGCTCCTTGCTCATGCGGCCTCAGCGACACGTCTGTCTCGCCGAGAACCGTTGAGAGGAGCGATCGTGGCAGCCGCGGGATCCGGGGCCTATTGGCCCGTTGGGCGGAGGTTACCACGGATCGCAGCCGTTTTGTATAGTGCCTCGGCACGAAATACGTGATCCAGGATCGTTCAGGTCGAGATCGACCTGTAGCTGCCGGCTGCTTTGGCGGGGCACGCAGCTTGATCCGCGGGGCAAATCAGCACGCGCCCGCCACGGTCGCCATTCTTCTGCCAGCCGACATTGATGCCGGCCCGGATCTTGAGTCTTCGGGCCAGGGGCGGCGGCTTTGACGTTCGTGAACAGCCAGAAGCGCTAGAGCGGCATCCCCTTCTCGAGGAATGCGAAGGCTCGATCAAGCTGGGTCATCATGTCGACGGACCCGTTCTCCAGCATCGGGATCAGAGCGGCGAGCAGGCCGCCCATGACGGCGCCCGCGAAAACGCGCAGCTCGAAGTCGTCCGGCGACCGGTCCAGCCGCACGGCCATCTCGTCGGCGACCATCTGGCCTGAGCGGATCATCTCGTTGATCGCTGCCTGCCGCAGCTCAGGCACCGAGAAGAGGAGTCGGCCCCGGTCCATCATCTCCGCCACCTGGTCAGGTGTCAGCGACCCGAAGACCTCGATCATCGCCCTTCGGATCGCCGGAATAGGAGCCATCTCGGGTGGTTGGGACCGCCAGGACGCCATGACGGCCGGGTCGAGGGCGTCGTAGGCGACCACGTCTTCCTTCGTGGGGAAGTAGCGGAAGAAGGTGCTGGGCGAGACTTCGGCGGCCTCGGCGATCTGCTCCACGGTGGTGGCCTCGTAGCCCTGCTCGCGGAAGAGGCGCAGCGCGTGTTCCTGGATCGAGGCTCGCGTCCTGGCTTTCTTGCGTTCGCGCAACCCGGGCTTGTCGATCGCCGACGATTCGCTCATGGCCACATTCTCGCGCCTTGAGGGTCGACCGCGGCAGTCGAAAGCTCAGCATCGAACGACCCACTTATTGAACGAGCAGGAGGATTAGCCACTGACGACCGCCCGTTCGGCGAGCTTGTCCGCGGCCTCGGCCGCCGCCGATGAACGCCGAGGCAGCAAGATCAACGCCCCAACCATCCCCACGGCAGCGATGACCGCGGCCACCCTGGACGCGTCGTCCATCCCGGCCACGAAGGCCGTCCGAACGGACTCAGCCAGACCCGTCGATCCGAGTTGCTGAGCCACTGCCAGCCCGCCGAAGACGCTCTGCTGGACGGCAGCGGCCGCCGCCGACGGCAGGCCCGTCACCGACACCTGGCTCTGGTACGTGGAGTTGAGCACGCTGCCGAGGATCGTGGCCCCGAACGCGGGCCCGAGCTTGATGATCGCCTGGAGCAAAGCCGAACCGACGCCGCTCCGCTCCACGGAGAGCTCAACGATGGCGGCCGACGCTGCAGTGGCGAGTCCAAGGCCGGCCCCCGCGCCCACGACGAAAGTGTAGGCCGCGATGTAGCCGTCGCCGGTGGAGGTAGTCATGGCGCTACCGGCGACCATCCCGACGGTCAGGATTCCGAACCCGAGCGCAACCGTAACCCTGGAGCCGATCCGGGCCGCGACTCGGTCCGCCGGAATGGCACCGACGACCAGGCCGGCGATCGTCGGCAGGAAGCGCAGACCGGCGCCCTGGGCGTTGACCCCCCTGATCGCCTGGAGGTACTGCGGCAGCAGGAACAGCACCCCGAACATCCCGAAGATGCCGGCCGCGGCCAGGACCACGCCCACGCTGAAGCTGCGCGAGCGGAACAGGCCCAGGTCGACGAGAGGCTGGCCGTTTGGCCGAGCCGTCAGCCAAGCCTCCCATAGGACGAAGATCGTCAGCGTCGCCATGCCGACGATCGACGGAACGATTGCGCTCGCCGAGCCCCAGCCGTTGTCGCCGGCCTCGACCAGCCCGTACATCAGCAGCGCCAGGCCGGTGCTCGACAGCAGCACGCCAAGGATATCGATGCTGGGCCTTCGCTCGCTACGCGACTGTGGCACGAAGACGGCCGCGGCAGTCAGGCCGATCAGGACGACCGGCACGTTCATCAGGAAGACCCAGCCCCACCAGAAGTGGGCCAGCACGTAACCGCCGACGATCGGTCCAAGCGGAAGGGCCAGGAAGTTGCCGGCGGCCCAGATGCCCATCGCGCGCGGCCGCTCGGCCTCCGAGAAGAGGACCGTCACGACGGAGAGCGACATGACCGTGAGCGCTGCACCGGCGATGCCAAGGACGGTCCGTGCGGCGATGAACGCATTCGGATTCGGCGCGTAAGCGCAAGCCACCGACATGACCCCGAAGACGGCCAACGCACCCAGGAGGACCGTCTTGCGGCCGTATCGGTCGCCCAGCAGCCCGGCCGGCAGCATGGCCGCCGCAAGAGCGAGGGTGTAGGCGGTGACGAACCATTGGAGCTGCGACTCAGAGGCACCGAGCGACTTCGAAAGCGTCGGCAAGGCCAGATTCAGGACCGTTTGGTCCAGGCCGATCGCCACCAGGGCGAGCGTCAAGGCCGCCAGGGCCAGCCAGCGGCTGGAGATGCCGTCACGCCGGGTCTCGAGCTCAGCCATGATAGACACCGCCTTTCCGAAGTGACTTGCGCTTGGTAGTGTCTACCGTTTGCTAGTGGCTGTCAATAGCGTTGCACTTGCAGTATTGTGTCAGTCACCGCTTCGGGCGAGGAGGGCGCGCAGGTCATTCAGCGCGTCGGCAAGCCGGTCGAGCTCGTCGTCCTTCAGCCCGGCGAGGCGCTCGCAGAGCCAGGCCCGCGTTCGGGCATCGCATGCGGCAAGAGCCGCGCCGCCGGCATCAGTCAGGCGCAGCTCGACACGGCGGCGTTCCGTCGGGTGCTGCACCCTCGTTATGAAACCGGCTTGCACGACCCGCTCGACGAGCTGGGAGGCCGCCGGGAGCGAGGTGCCCAGATGGTCCGATACGCGCGAAAGGCTGGTGCCGGGGTTGCGCCGGACGAAGAGAAGGAGCCGGAACTGAGCCACGGAGAGCCCGGCCGCACGGCCGGCGCGCATCTGTTCGCGAATGGCTCGCATTGACGATGGGATCGTCTCAAGGATCGCAACAGCCACCTGGTCCGCTGTCTTCTCTACCATGGGACTATGATACATTAGTTAATGAAGATAACTGTTCTGGGTTCGTAGACAGCGGCGGTCGAGCCGGCTTGCGCCATTCGGAGCCAGTGGCGCCCAATCGAATCTCTCGCTCCACAGGAAGGACCGATGCCTCCAGCAATCGTCACCCGCGATTTGACACGGCGTTTCGATGCCCTGACCGCGGTAAATGCGCTGAACCTGGAAGTCCAGGCCGGAGAGGTCTTCGGGCTGCTTGGGCCCAACGGCGCCGGCAAGACGACGACGATCAAGATGCTGATCACGCTCCTGCCACCGACGAGCGGCAGCGCCAGCGTGGCCGGCCACGACATTCACCGCGATCCTCGGTTGGTGCGCCGGTCGATCGGCTACGTGCCCCAGTTGCTCTCATCGGATGGAGCCCTTTCAGCGCGCGAGAACCTGATGACGAGCGCCCGGCTCTATCATCTGCCCGACGCAGATCGAAGCGCCCGAATAGCCGAGGCGCTGGAGTTCATGGGCCTGGAGTCGGCCGCGGATCGGCTTGTTCGGACCTTCTCAGGCGGCATGATCCGGCGTCTGGAGATCGCGCAGGCGATGCTCCACAAGCCTGAAATCCTCTTCCTCGACGAGCCGACGGTGGGCCTTGACCCGACCGCCCGTCGCGCCGTGTGGGGCCACATCCGCGGGCTTCGCCAGGCCGAGGGAACGACCATCCTGCTGACGACGCACTACATGGACGAAGCCGAGGAGCTGTGCGGGCGGGTTGGGTTCATGCACCTCGGTAAGCTCGTGGCCCTGGGAACGCCCGCGGAGCTGTCCGCGCAAGCGGGCCCGGGCGGGGACCTCGACGACGCATTCACCTATTTCACCGGCTCCGGGTTGGACGAGGCCGGCGAGCAAGGAGGTCAGTTCCGTGACGTCACTAGGACGCGTCGCACGGCCCGCCGTCTGGGCTGAGCCGCCGGCGCCGATTCGGTTCTTCCTGGACGCCTGGACGATCGCCGAGGGCGAGCTGCGCAAGCTCCGCCACGATCCGACCGAGTTGCTGACTCGGGCCGTTCAGCCGCTGCTCTGGCTGCTCGTCTTCGGGCAGGTGATGGCGCAGACTCGGGCCATCTCGACGGGCAACCTCGGCTATGAAGACTTCCTGGCGCCGGGCATCCTGGCCCAGAGCGCTCTCTTCTCGGCGATCTTCTTCGGCATCGCCGTCATCTGGGAACGCGACCTGGGCGTGCTCCACAAGTACCTGGTGAGCCCGGCCGCCCGGAGCGCCCTCGTAACCGGCAAGGCTCTGGCGGGCGGTCTCCGGTCTCTAGTGCAGGCGGCGATGGTCTACATCGTCGCCGTCTTGATCGGCGTCCACCTTCGTCTCGACCCGCTGTCGGTGATCGGGGTGATCCTGGTCGTGGTCATCGGGTCGGCGGCGTTCGCGACCTTCTCGCTGGTCATCGCATGCCTGGTCCGGACTCGCGAGCGGTTCATGGGCATCGGCCAGGTGCTAACGATGCCACTGTTCTTCGCCAGCAGCGCGATATACCCGATCTCCATAATGCCCGGCTGGCTCAAGGTGGTCGCCCAGGTCAACCCGCTCACGTACCAGGTCGACGCGCTGAGAGGTCTCATGATCCAGGGCGCGGTTGAAAGCTTCCCGCTCGGTTTGGACTTCGCGGTTCTGATCGGTACTACGTTGGTCCTGATTGCGATTGCCGCTCGACTGTACCCGAGGCTGGCCCAGTAACTTCGGCTAGCGCAGTCGAAGCGAGGCGTCGGCACCCGGCGCCCGAGAATCCTCGCCCGATCGATCGGCCGAAACCGACTTCGGGCGGGCCAGCTCAAGATCTGCCGAAGACATCGTCTTGAGGACGCGAGCCTTCTGGGCATCCACTCGGTCGAGCGCCGCGTAAACCTCCGCCCACGCTCCTCGAAGCATCTCCACGCGCCCGCCCGGCCCGGAAAGACCGGCCTCGAGCTCAGCCGCGTGGTTGGACATCGCGCTGGCGGCGAGTTGCGCCGTCTCGAGTTGCTCCATGGCCGCACGCTGGTTTGCAGCCGCGCCGGCAGCCACGGCCGCGGTGCGCAGCGCCGCGGCCGTCGTGGTGATAGCCGACGCCACGGCCCGAATCACCTCCGCGTTGGTGTCCTCGACGATGCGCAGGGCCAGGTAGCCCTGGGTCACCACGGCGAGCTGGGTGAGGATCTCCTGGTGCCGCCGTCTCACGACAGGCAAGACGTCGAGGCGCAGCGACTCAGCGCGGGAGTCATCTGTGCCTGCGATCTCGTCGATCAAGGTTGCCAGGTTCTGGTCGATGCAACCGGCGAGGAAGGCATACTGCCGGAGCGTCTCCATCTCCGTGGCGAGCGATGTCTGCTCGGCGACTATGGCCGCGTTGTCCTGTTCGAGGGCGAGTCGTCCCTCGGTCAGCGACGCCAGCAGGGCCTCGAGGCGTGGCTGCCACCTGGCGAAGCGCTCGAAGTAGCGGTCGAGCTCTTCCATCTCATCGCGAGACGAACGCCGGCTATCCAGCTTGATTCTCGTCGGATCCAGCTGCGCGGCAGCCTTGCGGAGGTCGTTCAGCTTACGGGCGAGCGGCGCTTTGTCCGCGAGCAGGCCACGCATTGCCAGGAAGCGGCGATCCAGCAGACGGCCGCTCATCGCCGCCGTGGCCACGAAATCTCGCTCACCGAGATGATCGATCGCGGCGACGGCCCGGCCGTACTCCGGGCTGCCCACGGCCATCGCCACTATCGAGTCGAGGTAGCCGGCAGCGAGCCGCTCGATCCGCTCGACGGCTTCGGGAGCGATCGCCGCCGCGCTGACCGGATCGGGGGCGCCGCCTTGATCGGGCGCTCCGGCCGGATCCGCGCCACCAGAACCAAAGCCCGGCGGGGCCTTCGCGGGCTCCGCCGGGTTCGGTGGCTTGCTGGATTGGCTCACAGGACCAACTGGACAGCTATCCCTTCGGCGCGTCGGGCGCCTTTGGGGGATCTGCCGGCTTGGGCGCGTCTGCCGGCTTGAGGACGTCCACCGGCCTGGTGACCCGCCTGGCTGGCGCCGGACCGGCCTCCGAAGTTGCGACCGTCTTCGCACTGTCGGCGGTTCTGTTGCCGGAAGTCGGCTGTCCATCCGGCCCGGCGAGCAACGGCGTGAGGGTCCGGCGAGCGACCGAGGCAAGGGCACCCGCCTGCTGGATCACCTCGGAGAGTGCGCTCGTGACGCCCTGGGCCCCGTTGAGGACCGTGAACTGGCCTACGTGGGCAAAAGGCTCTGCGGCCGCCCGAACGATGTCCGGCAGGGTCTGGGCAATCTGCTGGGCGATGACCGCTTCCTGGTTCTGGCTCAGAGCCGCGGCGCGGCTCTCGATGCCGGCCGCTTCGGCCTGGGCGCGGGCTTTGATCGCCTCGGCCTCGGCAAGACCGCGGGCCTTGATGGCGTCGCCCTCGGCCTGGCCGTTGACACGAGTGGCGTTGGCCTGGGCCTCGGCCTGGAGCTTGACGGCATCTGCCTGGGCCTGGGCCGCTAGACGGACTTCCTGCGCAGCGGCTTCGGCCTGGCGGATTCGGACGTCACGGCCGGCCGTGGCCAGAGTGGTCTGGCGGTAGGCCTCGGCGTCGGCCGGCTTGCGGACGTCTACCTGGAGCTGCTGTTCTGTTCGCTGGGCTTGCAGCTCGGCGACCATCGTCTCCTGCGTGACGACGGCCTGGCGAGACTGGGCCTCCGCGAGAGGACCCTGCTGGGAGGCCTGCTTCTGGGCGCGGTCGATCTCCGCCTGGAAGCCGGCCTTCTTGATCTCCGTGCCACGGATCGACTCGGCGATCTGGGCCTGGGCGGCTTGCTCCTGGGCGACGGCGTTCTGGTCCGCCTGGGCGCGGGCGATGCGGGCGTTCTGCTCGACCTCGGCCTGGTGCGGCACGGCCAGGTTCTCGATGTAATTGGACGGGCTGGTGATGGCCTGTATCTGGAAGCTGTCGATGACCAGGCCGAACGACTCCATCTCGCTCGTGCAGCGATCGCGGACCTGCTGCGCGAACTTGTCCTGGTCGCTGATCATCTCCTCGACGGTCATGGAACCGGCGATGGCCCGCAGGTGGCCGACGAAGACGTTCTGAACCTTCGACTCGAGCTCGGCTGCCGGGCGATCGAGGAAGCGGCGGGCGGCGTTCGCGATCGAGCGGTAGTCGTCGCCGACCTTGTAGACGATGACGCCTCGAAGATCCAGGCGGATCTTCTGCTGGCTGACGCATGGGACCGTGACTTCGCTCTCATGAGCCATCAGCGAGAGGGCGCGGACCTTGGACAGGCCCGGCATCACCATGGCCCCGCCGCCGGTCACGATCTTGAAGCGCATGCTCTCGCCGGCGACCTGGCCGGCCGAATGACCGCGCGAAACGCCGGAGATGATCAGGGCTTCATCCGGCTCGGCGATTCGCCAGGTCGACCTGAACAGCATCACCACCAGGAGCAGGAGTACGAGGAAGCCGACTCCGAGAATGAGAAGAGTCGAGTCGATGGGAATCATCGCGGGAGCCTCACGGTATCGGTCGGTGCCACTTCAACAGTCCGACCTCCCAGGCTGCCGACCACGAGAACCTGGGTGTGCTTCTTGATCGTTGCTTCGGGATCCGCGGCCGACGCCAGGAAACGTTCCGTCCCCTGTCGGACCTCGATCAACACCTCGCCGAGGTGCCCCGGGGTGATGTCCGCCGTTACGCGCCCCATCTTGCCGATGACGTCGTACGACACGTTCCACTCTCCGAACGCTGTGAGTAGATGCGTACCCATGGTAATGCTTCCCGGCTCGCAGTCGGCTGAATTGCCGAGGCTGGGGGGTGCGATTTGCTGCGTGGGAGTGACGTTCTCACCGTTCGTATGACCGCGAGGACCGGCCGTTGGTTCGGTTGCCGGGCGCGAATTAGCGGACGAGAAGCGGCCCGCCGGGTAACCGGGCCGACCGAGCTCGCGGTTCCGCCCCAGACGACGCGGCGCGGACACGGTCGTGGAACTCGGTCCCGGAACTGAGGTTCAGGTCGAAGCCGTGGGCACCGGGGCGAGGAGGGCAAGGTCCGGCTGCGCACCTACGGCGACGTCATCCGCGACTACCGCCTGCACCCCGAGGTCAAGAGCGGAAACCCGAGGGCGGGCCCTCCAACCGCGGCACCCTCGGCTTGATACCGCGGCGCCCCGTGCTCGCCACGATGGTTCGCCACATCGGCAAGGAGAGCAACCAGCTCGACGAGGTGGAGGACGAGGTGGGGTTGGACCTTGACAACGTGCTCATCCAGTACGTGGACGAACGCGGAGAGTGGGAGGCGGCGCTGCCCGCGCTGCAAAGGCCACGGGACGAGTGCGGGTGGCGGCTCCTGGCGGATGCGTCGCGGCTAACGGAGCGGGCAATCAAGTACGCGCTGAACGGGGTCAAGATGCCGCACCCTGACGCGAGGCGACGCCTGCTAGCCGCAGTGAAGACGTAGGCACGGCCCATCGGGCGCCGGAGCGACCCCTGAACGCTCGGACCGGCCGGCCACTGGACCGCTCCTTCGAGCAGGCTACCGACCTCGGTTGGCCCACGACGCTCTACCCGACCCCGCTTCCCGGTGACCCGAGATCCTGGCACGGTGCGCCCTGGCCTCGAACCAGGCCCTGGCGTGCGGGAATAGTGGGGGCGAGAGGATTTCAGCCGGCGATTCCCACCACTCCGATCGTGGTGCTGGCGTGGATCGCGGACACGCTCAGTTGAGTAGCGTAAGGACTTGACGCCACCCGGCGGCATCGGTCAGGGTGGTGCCATGCCGCCGCAGCCCCTTCCCACCCCCGGACCGGAGTCTCGTCTCGGCCGCCTCATCCAGCCGGCCGACGCCAACGAGCACGGGACCCTGTTCGGCGGAGAAGCCATGCGGTTCATGGATGAGGCCGCGGCCGTTGCCGCCATCCGCTTCGCCCGCGGGTCGGTGCTCACCGCCCACGTCGACGCCATCGATTTCCGGACCCCGGTTCCGATCGGCGTCTTTCTCGAAGCGATCGCCCGCGTCGTGGCCGTCGGCCGCACATCGATGACCGTGGAGGTGGTCCTTGAGGCCGAGGACCGGCACACGGCCGCTCGCACGGTCACCACGACCGGGCGCTTCTCCTCGTAGCAGTGGACGCGGAGGGACGCCCGCGCGAGGTTAGGTGAGGTAGGCCAGGCAGCGTCGGCCGACCTTCTCGTTCAGGGAGAGGCTGCGCTCCAGTTGGTCCTACGCCAGGGCTTTGGAGTCAAGCGTGGGTCTTTGACACGCCCAACGGCAGAGCAGGCTGCACCAACGCTGGTCGCGCCGCACCGGGCGAAACGTCTTCCCGCAACGATCGCAGCGCCGGAGAGCCCGCCAGTTGATGCGCGGCAGCGATCCCTCATAGGTGATCGCCGGCCAGCTCGCCTCGTCGAGGATCTGGAGGTAAGCGGTAGCGAGCGGCCCGATGACCTTGATAGAGCCTTGCAGCGCATGCCGTCCTCGGTCGGCGCGAGGACGGCCGCGCCCTACCACCTGAGGTCGATCGCCGTTACGCCGCTGAGTCGACTGCCAACTCCGGCATCGGGCCCGAGGCAGCCTGCGTGAGGTCGATGCCGTGAAGCTCGTTGGCCTGGGCGAGGAACCATAGGGTGAACGGGTCGGTCATCGACACGAACCGCCGGAACGACTGAGCGGGGTTGTCGCCTTCGAGGGTCACGATTACCAGATCGCCCATCGGCGTCGGCTGCAGGAAGGTTCGCTCGCGTATGCCGAGCGCCTTGCGCGAGGCGACGTACTCGGCGCGGCGGGCGCCGTTCAGCTCGCCGACGAACCGTCGCCAGTCCGCGGTCTTGCCGGGTGCAATGGGAAACGCTACGGCCATTACTGCCATCGAACTCTCCAATAGATGGGACGCAGGGCTAGTGGAAACCTAACCCGATCGAAGAAGCTCAGTGAGCGTAGGTGCCGCCTCTTTGTGCCGCTCGCGCCGACCGGCGGATGCCATCCCGCGGAACGATCGGCGGCGCGTGCTGCGGATGGCGCGGCCGCGGGAGGTTCGCGTGCCGCGACGGTCGAAGAACACGAAGATGATGGTCGGCCATACCGACCGAACCTAGCTCGCGATCGCGCGTCCGGTTCAGCCTCCGGCTCCAAGCGTTTCCTACACCCCTCGGATCGTTTGACGGGGTAGTAGTTAGGGGCGCGCAAAGTTGCCGCGCGACCGAGGCAAACCGCTGCGTCCACCGCCTCTGATCAGCACCGATGCTCGACGTTCCTCGTTGACGGAACAGTTGGCACCGACGGATTCACACACCAACGAAAGGCTTGCCTGCGTTGTCGATCGTCGCCATCCAGGCAAGGGCCATCGCACCGAACACGAGTGCTGCCCCAATCAGGGTGAAGATCCTCGACACCCAAAGCAAGACGATCGCCTGCTGGGCGGCATAGTCCGCGTCCTTACGGAAGTTCGGCCCGTCGAGCACGCGTGTCCAACGCGGTACGCCTTCGGCAGCGAGCGCCGCGCAGACGATAGCGACGATGACAAAGGCCGCCGCAGCGAAGATCAGAAACACGACCGTACGGGCAGGATCTATCGGCCCAAAGCCGGGGAGATTGAACTGGAAGCCGGGACCGGTCGGGACATCCGTGATCGCCTGAGGCCCCTTGATAAAGGCTACGAGCGCGAAGGCGCCGAGGATCCCGCTGATTGCCTTACCCCATCCATCAGCCGCAGCCCGCACCGTTGCCAGCCCGCTGTGCTGGGCATCCGTCGCTTCCTTCACCCAGCGACGATCGTCATCGGTGACAGGCCTGGCCAGTTGAAGTTCTTTATCGGTCAGTTCCGGTTGGGTCGGCGGAGTCGGGGCCGGACCTTCAGTCAGGTTGGCAGATGGTTGTCTGATGAAGCCGTTCTGGCCGCATCCCTCCTTGACATCGTCCGGTCGTCCTGAATGAGCATTCTTGTCGGTCTGGCAGTTGCACCATACTGGCGTCGGTTCCCCGCCGGCCGCCATCCTGCGAACTGGCTCGGCTGCAGTCGGCTCCTCGATGGCTTGGCTGACGGGTGCCTTGGTTGGCGCCGCGGCAGCCTCCCCGGCGGCCGCGCCCGACTCACCGACGACTCCACCGGCCAGGCTAGAGGTCATCTGGTGGTGGCAGCGCGGGCAACCCAGGCTCTTCCACCAGACGTCGTCTTCCTGCTGCCAGGGAACCGCGTCGATCAGATCGACCCAGTATTGGATCGTACTTGTGTCCCACGGGGCGTCAGGGTGCCCCCACCAATCGGGCGTGCCCTCCGGAATGCCTTTCTTGGGCGGTGGGACGGGATTTGATGTTCCACCGCCGCCATGAAGTCTGAATGGGCTCATCGCCTCTCCCTCGAGGGCACCGATCGGGACTCCGCCGGGGCGGCCCTCCTCACCCCAGCGCTCCGGCGAAAGCTTAGGCCGCCCGACGGCAGGGTCAAGACACGGCGGGAGATGCTGCAACGCGACGCAGTTCGCCTACTCGCCCGTGGCCGTTGCCGGTGGCAAACCAAGTCCAACGAGCTCCGACGCGACCGTTAAGTGGATCGCTGTTCGGACCAATCAATCGCGCGCGGGTTCAGGCCAGGCGGGGCCGCTCCCGGCTGCCGCGTCTATCAATCGCCGGCGGCCGTCTAGAGCAGCAGGGCGCCTTCGCGGCTGCCAGTCGTCGACCGGTAGACGTAGAAGGTCCCGAGCGAGCCCGATACAGGTGTTAACGTGGGAGTTGGCTACCGAGCCGTCGAGGCAGGTTGCGCCAGCCCAGGCGACGCCCGCGAGCGTCGCCCTTTTAGATTGGCGCCAGTGAGGACAGCCTTCGTTAGGAGCGGGTAAAAGGGGCTGGCGGGCCCCATGGGCCATAGCCGGAAGGATTATTCGGAGTTTTCGGAGCGGGTAAAAAGGGGCTGGCGGGCCCCATGGGCCATAGAGAGCAACCCGCGCTCCCGAGTCTCCCTTTGCCCCCTCTATATCTAGCGGACGATTGGGCCGCAGCCGCTGTTGGCGTGGCGTATTTGGTAGTCGCCGGTTCGGCGGCTCCCCGACATCCTTGGTTTGTCAACACTTTCAACACTCACGCAGGCCCTGGGCCGTCGGCGACCCGGCCCGGAAAGCAGCTGCCGAGCGCGGTGACGGCGCTCGACCACCAACCGCCATTTGACCAGCAAAGCTGGTCGATGGTGGTCTACACCCCGGTCGAACTCGGCCTCGCCGGCCGCTGGCACAGCCTTAGCCCCATAAGCGCGAACGCGACCCGCCGTTACATCTCCGATCATCCGCGCCGGCGTCCCCGCCCACCTCCGGAGTGCCGAGCGGCTAGAAAGGCGATGAAGTCCGCCACCAAGGCTCGCTCACTCTCAGACAGGCGATCGAAGGCACCCTCGCCCGAACCGCCGAGCCCGAGATGTCCAAGCTCGTCTGCGAGCCTGGAGCGCTCGATCCCCCAAAGGGACTCAAGTAGCTCGACGAAGGTTATCCCGGTCGCATCGGCTGCCCGCAGCAGGTCGGCCGGAGTCGGCCGTACCCGCGACGGACGGGTCGGATCCAGAAGCGCAGCGATATAGCCAGGATCGCGGCCCATAGCTGCGCTGAGAGCCCGCATCGAGAGGCCGGAGCGTTCGAGAATGTCCCGGAGCGATGCTCGGAACTCGTCGTCGTCTGGTGGCACTAGAGATCCTCCCGGGCTCGGTCGAGCCCTAAGATAATGGTTGCTGTCAACGTCAGGCTGACGTAGTATAACGGCATGATACAGCGATCCGACAGCAGCGTCGAGCCGGTTCGCGGCGTCGTGGCGCAAGCAGCCGAAAGCCGCTATTGGAGAGCGGGCTCATGACCGCCATCGGCCTCGTCCGCGATGCCCGCCACCGCTACAGCTGGAACGGCGGACCCCTCTACCCCTCGGTCACCACCATCCTCGGGGTCAAGGACAAGCCCGCTCTGGTGGGCTGGGCCAAGCGCGAGACAGCAGCCTGCGCGGTGCGCAACCTCGACGTCCTGGAGCGCATGGTCGCTAGCGGCGGAGCCGGGGCTGCGATCGAGTGGCTCAAGCGCATCCCCGAC
>DASWZK010000022.1:0-18352 GCA_036404515.1 Candidatus Limnocylindrales bacterium | reverse complement strand
CGGGCCGACGAGCGCAGGCCAAGGCGGCGACGAGCACCGGAGCGAGCGCACTCGAAGAGTGCGTGAGCGAGGCGCGCAGGAGCCAACCCAGGAGGACGCCGGCTGACCGAGCGAGATGCCAGCGGCAATCCGTGCATCCGGGCTAACGTAGGTCCGTGCAGCTTCACCTCGTCGACGCCACGTACGAGCTATTCCGCGCCTTCTACTCGCCCAGGCCGGCGTCGTTTTCCCGTGACGGCCGTGACGTCGGCGCGGTCGTCGGCCTGGTATACACGCTGCTGAGCCTGCTTCGGGACGAGGGCGCCACGCACGTCGGCTGCGCAACCGACCACGTCATCCGCTCATTCCGAAACGGCCTCTACCCCGGATACAAGACCGAAGCCGGCGTCCCGGCGGCGCTCCTGGCTCAATTCCCGCTCGCCGAGCGAGCAATGGCGGCGCTCGGTCTGGTCGTCTGGCCGATGGTTGACTACGAGGCTGACGACGCCCTCGCCACCGCTGCGTCCCGCTGGGCGGAAGTACGGGGCGTCGATCGCGTGGTGATCTGCACGCCCGATAAGGACCTTGCCCAGTGCGTCCGCGGCGAGAGGGTGATCATGCGAGACCGGCGTCGCGACCGTACCGTGGACGAGGCCGGCGTGGTAGCTCGTTGGGGAGTGCGGCCGGCCTCCATCCCCGACTACCTGGCCCTGGTCGGGGACTCGGCCGACGGCTTCCCGGGCCTGCCCGGCTGGGGTGAGCGATCCGCGGCGGCCGTTCTCGGCCGTTTCGAACATCTGGAATCGATCCCCACGCACGTCGGGGAGTGGCACGTGGACGTGCGTTCGCCGGCCATTCTCAACGCCACCCTCCGAGCCCGCTGGCCCGACGCGCTGCTGTTCCGGCGTTTGGCCACTCTGGCCAGCGACGCTCCCCTGCCCCAGGGAGATCCAGAGGAGTTGCTCTGGCAGGGGGCGCGACGAGCCGAATTCACCGCCCTCTGCGATGAACTCGGCCAGCCCCGCCTGGCCGAGCGCCCGCATCTCTGGCAGGACTGACCTGCCGGCGTGGCCGGCCGGTCGGCTCCGGCCAACACGCGGGTTCCCTCGGGCGCACCGCCCAGCTCAAACCCGCTTCCGCCCCCGGCCCTCTACTTGAGCATCGCCAGCATGGCGGCGTGGTGGCGCGGCGATGCGGCCAGGCACGACCACTTCTTGGCCGGGTAGGCCAGGTCGAACCAGGGCTTACCTTCCAGGTTGGTGACTGTGGCGCCGGCCCGTTCGGCGATGAGCCCAGCAGCGGCTACGTCCCAGGCGGAGAGCCCGGCCCCCTGCGCATAGACATCGAACCGGCCACAACCCACGTACGCGAGCGTCAGGGCGGACGATCCCATCGACCGGTGGGCCCGAATTGCCCGGAGGGCCTCTCTGCGCTTGCGGATCGTGCCACGCCCGCCGACGGCAAGTGTGACGACAAGGTCCTCGAGAAGTTCTTTGTCGCCGACCTGGATCTCCTCGCCGTTACGAAGGGACGGTCCATCGATCGCCCCGGCGAACGTCTCATCACGAGCCGGGTCGTAGACCACGCCAGCAACCGGTCGACCTTCGGCCACCAGGGCAATCGAAACGCAGAAGAATGGGATGCCGTTGGCGTAGTTGACCGTGCCGTCGAGTGGATCGACGATCCAGACGCGGCCCGACTCCGCGGCGCTCGTTGCCGCCACCTTGCCGATCTCCTCGGCGTAGAAGGAATCGCTCGGGTACCGCTTCTGGATCGCCTTCATCACGAGGCCCTCGCAAAGATGGTCCACCTCCGTCACGACGTCGCGTGGCCCTTTCGCCTGAATCTGCTCGAGTCTCTCGTAGTGATCCATCTGGATCCGACCGGCCTGATGAGAAAGGTCGAGGGCCAGCTCGAGCTCGGGGCCGTAGACAGCCGACCGACCGAGTTGGCCAAGCCGGGCCATGGACTCGGCGCTCGAACCGACGGAGGTGCCGACCGTCATCAGCTCGCGATCCCGGCTTCGAGAGCGATCTCGATCGTCCGCTCGATCGACCGGTTGAGCTCGTCGAGCGGCAGGTACGACTCCTCCGACGTGGCTTCTTCGGACAGGACGTCGCTGACGGTCAGGATCGTGGCAGCGGTCACGTTCGCCCCCGCCGCGTTCGCCCGCGAGGCGAGGTAGTACAGGACGGACGTTTCCATCTCGAAGGCAAGCACGCCTCGACTGCGCCACTTGGAGAAGTAGTCCGAGTCGGGGTTGTAGAAGACGTCGACGGTCGCGACCTGGCCGGTATGCGGCTTCAGGCCGCGCTTTTCGGCCGCCTCGACGAGTGCTCGCACCAGTCCGAAGTCGGCGGTCGGCGCGTAAGGATCGCCGTGGAGGTACGTCCGGGTCGCTCCGTCGGCCGGGGTCGCGGCTGTGGCGATCACGATCTCTCCGGTCTTGATGCCGCGGCCGATACCGCCGCAGGTGCCGACGCGGATCAGACGCTCAGCGCCAAGGCGGAGCAGCTCCTCGACCACGATCGCGATGCTGGGGGCACCTATTCCACTGGTCTGGACGCTGACCGGCACGCCTTTGTAGGTCCCGGTATAGCCGAGCAGGCCGCGGTGGGAGTTGACCTGGCGGGCCGCACCCGCGCCGCCATCGAACTTCTGGGCGATCCAGGTGGCTCGATTCGGGTCGCCCGGCACGAGAACGAGCGGCGCATAGTCTTTGGGTTCGGCGCGCAGATGGATTTGAGGCATCGGCGGACTCCAGGGCTGGTTCGGACGGCCAGGCGGTCTCCGGCAGGCCTGATTCTAGACGGCCGCTCCCAAACTGGGCGTTCGGACCGCGTTCCGGCCGGGCCCTCGACCATTCGCGCGCCGATTGCGCGCCGAAACCCAACGATGAGGCAGCAGAATGGGCAACTTGAACCCCTCAGGATTGGGCCGTTCGCGGTGGGGTTGTGAGGTTGGGTGTGGACAAACTGTGGAAAACCTGAGATACATATCCATCGACGACCGTCGTCGCCGTTCTGGACATCGTTTGGTACGGGAAACACGGAGCGATCCCGGATCCCCGGATGCTGGTACGGCCCGAGGGGGCGCCAAACTTGAGACTTCCCTGGCCCTCGAATTGGTCGATTCCGTCTCCCGACCAAGGTGCCCGCCTTGAAGGCCACAGGTGAGCGAGGTATGAGTGCGGTTCGGTCGTGCTCGGCCGGCGGAAGCCGAGGGGCTCCTTTGGTCCCGTGACAGTCGGATCGTCTCGCGGATCGCGCAGGAGGTTCCGCACGCTCGGATCATCGAGCTGGCCGATTCCGGCTGGTGTGTGATCGGGCGCGCCAACGATTTGACGGAAGCGTTGTCGCGGTCGGTCGCCCAGGCGTCCCCCTACGGCCTGGCCGAAGTCGATCAGTCGCTGCCCGCCGCTGAGCGGTACATCGTGGCCCTCGGCAATGCCGTCCGGATCTCCGGGCTGGGCGACCGATTCGGCATGGACGAGACGCCTGAGATCGCCAAGCGCAAGGTCCTCGACTACTTCTTCGCTCTCAAGACGAACCACCACGTCGAGTTCCAGCCGATCGTGGACCTGACGACAATGCGAGCCCACGAATGGGAGTGCCTGTTCAGGCCCCAGATGCCGATGGAGCCGCAAACGATCAGCGCCATGGTCGATGCCGCCCTGGTGGCCAAGCGTCCGGTCGATTTCGACGCCTTCGTGGTCGAGCGGACATTGGCCCGGATTGCCGAAGTCGCCGCTCCAAGTCCTCTCGGCCAGTACACGCGTTTCGGCATCAACCTCCTTCCAGCCAGTCTCCTCTCACCTCACTTCGAGGCCGCCCCTTTTGCCGACCGCGTCCGCCGAGCCGGGCTTTCGCCCCGCCAGATCGTCGTCGAGTGCACCGAGCAGCAGGCCATCGCCGACATCCCGCGCCTCAAGAAGCAGGTCCGTGCCCTTCGCCGCCTCGGCTTCGGTTTCGCGGTCGACGATGCAGGCGCCGGTCACGCCAGCTTCACGGTCATCGCCGCGCTCGAGCCCTCGATCATCAAGATCGATCGCGAGATCGTGAGTGGAGTCGGCAACAAGGACAGCACCGCCAAGCGAGCCCTCGTCGAGGCTTTCGTCTCGTTCAGCCGCCGGATCGGCGCCAAGGTCGTCGCCGAGGGCATCGAGAACCGCCGCGACCTCCTTGCCCTTCAGGAGCGCGAGGTGGACTTCGGGCAGGGCTACCTGCTCGGCCGGTCATCCGCCCTGCCGACGCAGCCGCGCCGCGTTCCTCAGGGACGCAAGCTGCCGCGGGTCATCTCGACCGCGGGAGGCTGGGAGGGAGCGGTTACCACCCACGCCGCATCCAGCCAGTAGATCCACCGCCCCGGCGTTCGGCGGTACCATCGAGGGGCAGCCATTTCGACCCGATATGGTCTGGTCGATCGGTCGCCTCAGCCACCGGCGCACAGGACCCGCATGACCGCCGTCAAATCGACCGTTGCCGTCGCCTCCCTGTCCGAGACCGCCCGCCGATTCCTGGCGGCGCCCCGATTCGCGGTCGTGGCCACCCAGAACAAGGACGGCAGCCCGCTTCAGGCGGTCGTCTGGTACAAGGTGGAGGGGGACACGGTCCTATTCAACAGCCGGCTGGGGCGGCTCTGGCCTGCCAACCTGCAGCGCGATCGCCGCGTTTCCATCGCCGTAGCCGACGGCTACGACTACGTCGAGATGCGCGGCGACGTCGAGATCGACGAGGATCCGGTCCGGGGCCAGGCGGTCATCGCCGATCTGGCGCGCCGCTACCACAAAGACGAGGCTGCCGCCGCGGCCCAGATCGAGGGCTTCGCGAAGCAGCGGCGGGTAACATTCGCGCTCCGCCCGACGCGCGTGTTCGAGCGGTTTTCCGGCCCTTAGAGGCACCCGACCGGGCCCCACGAGTCGATCGGAGGAAACGACCATGGCAAGAGCGAAGATCGGCTACGCAGCGATGCTCGAGCAGTTCGGGCCGGTCGAAGTGCTCGACCTGTGCGCAAAGGCCGAAGGGGCCGGCTTCTCCGGCGTCATGGCGGCCGACCACCTCCAGCCGTGGACGCCCCAGCAAGGCCAGGCCGCGTTCGTGTGGGAGGTGCTGGCCGTCGCGGGCGCCCGGACGAAGGGCGACCTGGGTCCCGGCGTGACCTGCCCCTCGTTCCGCATGCATCCGGCCATCGTGGCCCAGGCCGCGGCGACCCTCGAGGTCATGTATCCCGGTCGGACGTGGCTCGGTCTTGGCTCCGGCGAGGCAGTCAACGAGCACGTCGTCGCCGGCTACTGGCCGGAGGCCCCGGAGCGGATCAACCGCATGTTCGAGGCCATCGAGGTCATCACCAAGCTCTTCAGTGGCAAGGAAGTCAAGCATGACGGCCGCTTCTTCAAGATGGAGACGTGCCGCCTCTGGACTCTGCCGGAGCAGGCGCCGCCGATCTACATCGCCACTGCCGGCCCCGTCACGGCGAAACGGACCGGACAGTTCGCGGATGGTCTGATCACCGTCGGTGCGCCAGAGGACAAGATCGAGATGGTCTTCGGCAAGTTCGAGGAGGGCGCACGAGAGGCCGGCAAGGATCCTGCGAAGATGCCGAGAATCCTGCAACTGCACCTATCGTGGGCCGAGACCGACGAACAGGCGGTCGCCAACGCCCTCTCCAACTGGCCTAACGGCGGAATGAAGTTCGCCAAGCAGGACATTCGCTCGCCGCGCGATTTCGAGCAGATGGCCGCGCTGGTTCGACCCGAGGACTTCAAGGGTCGAATGCTGATTTCGGCCGACCCGGAGGTTCATCGCCGCGAGATCCAGAAGTTCCTGGACATGGGCTTCGACCAGGTCTACCTGCACAACGTTGGGCGCAACCAGGCGGCCTGGATCGACGTCTTCGGTCGCGACGTGCTGCCCAGCCTTACGGCCTGACGCGGGAGCCCCCGCCCGGCCGAGTCGGCGGTTCGTTTGGCGCTACCCTGTTGCGGGTCGATCTGGATCGATTCGTCGATCTTGCTGCCGATCTGGAGGAACGATGCGCGTGTTGTGTCTGGCCGGCGGTGTCGGTGGAGCGAAACTCGCCGACGGGCTCCAGCAGTCGCTCGCTCCGGGTGAGTTGACAGTCGTCGTCAACACGGGCGACGACTTCGAGCGCCACTCCCTCACCATCTGCCCGGACCACGATACGGTCCTGTACACGCTGGCTGGCCTGGCCGACTCGAACCAGGGCTGGGGCATCGCCGGCGAGACGTGGGAGGTAATGGACCAGCTCGCCCGACTCGGCGACGACACCTGGTTCCGTCTCGGCGATCGCGACCTGGCCACGCATCTCTTTCGGACCGAGCGGCTGCGCCGCGGCGCAAGACCGACTGAGGTCGCGCTCGAGTTGGGTCGGTCGCTCGGTCTGAAGTCGCGCGTACTGCCGATGGCCGATGAGCCCGTTCGAACCCAAGTCCGGACAGCCGCCGGCTGGCTCGATTTTCAGGACTACTTCGTACGCCTCCACCAGGAGCCGGACGTGCTCGAGGTCCGCTACGACCGTGTGGATGCCGCAATCGTCACTCCCGAGGTTCGCGACGCCATCCGCTCGGCCGAAGCAATCGTGGTGGCACCGTCCAACCCGGTCGTCTCGATCGGCCCGATCCTGGCCGTGCCGGGGCTGTTGAACGAGATACTCTCTGCCCGTCAGCGTGGCGTGCCGGCGGTGGGGGTCTCGGGCATCGTCGGCGGCAAGGCGTTGCGCGGCCCGGCCGACAGGATGCTGGTCAGCCTGGGCGAGGAATCCAGCGCGCTGGGCGTGGCACGGCGCTACGCCGCGGCCGGGCTGCTCGACGTCTTCGTGATCGACAAGAAGGACGAGGCGCTGAGCGCGAACATCCGGGGCCTCGGCCTCGAGGTTGTAATCACGCAGACCGTGATGACAGACCTCCCGATGCGGGCATCCCTGGCTCGACAGATGCTGGTTGCGGCCGCCGGGGGCGGCGCCCCGGCCCCTTCCGGCCGACGCGTCGGCCCGACACAATGACCCCGACCAGTGTCGACCGTGTCGTCGCCGTTGTGCCGGTGCGCTCGCTGAGCGGCGCCAAGTCTCGCCTGGGCGAGCCGCTCGACGCCGAAGAGCGCGCGGACCTCGTCCTGGCATTGCTCCGGCAGACGGTCGCGGCGGCCTTGGCCGCCAGCCGGCTTTCGGGCGTCGTCGTCGTCTCGAAAGACCCGTACCTGCTGCGAGAGGTGCGTGCTATGGGCGCCGCCTCGGTCCTGCAGCGGACTGACGGCCTCAATGAGGGCCTGACGGAGGCCCGACTCGCCTTCGGCGCCGAGGCCACGGCCGTAATGGTGCTGCCGGCAGACCTGCCCGGCGTATCGGCATCGGCGATCGACGATCTCGTCGATGCCGGTTCGGCCGCCCTCCGCGGCCAACCGGACAGGCCCGTCGTGGCCCTGGTGCCCGACCGCCACGGCCGTGGCACGAACGCCCTGCTCCTGGCGCCGCCGGGTGCGATCCCGTTCAGCTTCGGCGAGGGAAGTCGGGCGGCGCATGCGTCGGCGGCGCTGGCCGCAGGCGCGTCGTATGTGGAGCTTGACGGGCCGCTCACCTTCGACGTGGACACGCCCGAGGACCTGCTGGAGGCCGATCTGCGCGGGCTCGATCACGAGTTGGGCCGATGATCCGGGAAGACGGCGGCCGCGGCGAGGACGAGAATCGCCCGCCCGGCGGTCGGCTTTCGGTCATCGCCCTTTCCGGAGTCCCGGAGATCCATCCGGGCGACGACCTGGCGACCCTGCTCATCACCGCAATCGCATCCACTCCGTGGGTTCTACCTCTGGTCGAGGACGACGTTCTGGTGGTCACGCAGAAGGTCGTCTCCAAGGCGGAGGGCTCGATAGTCGACCTGACGGCGATCGAGCCACGGCCCCAGGCCGTCGCCTTCGCCGAACGCTGGGACCGCGACCCTCGCCAGCTCGAGGTGGTCCTGCGCGAGGCCCGCCGTGTCGTTCGAATGACCAACGGCGTGCTCATCACTGAAACGAGTCACGGCTTCATCTGTGCCAACGGCGGGGTCGACGCCTCCAACATGGGCCCCGAGAGCGGGAACGTGGTGACCCTGCTGCCCGTGGATCCGGACGCGTCGGCGGACCGGATACGCGCCGCCGTTCGGTCGGCGTACGGGGTCGACGTGCCCGTGATCGTCTCGGACAGCTTCGGCCGGCCGTGGCGGTGGGGCATCACTGATGTGGCGATCGGCGTCAGCGGCATGTTGCCGATAGACGACCTGCGCGGCACGCCCGACGCAGACGGCCGGATCATGCGCAGCACGATACGGGCCACGGCCGACGAGATCGCCACGGCCGCCGAACTGGCGCTCGGCAAGACCGCGAGGCGGCCGGCTGCGGTCGTCCGAGGCGCCAACCCGACGCGCGGCGAGGGCCGTATCGCGGACGTCCTGATGCCGCGCGAGTTCGACCTGTTTCGGTGACGCCAGACGGCAACGAAGAATGGGCGGATGCCCCCGGCCCTGGCAGAGCCATAGCAGGAGCCGACGCCGCCGGTCGGCGCGGCTTGACGGCGCCTGATCACTCGTGGGCTGCTGCCTCCCGCGGCGGCGACGCGGGGCCTCTCGAGGCAAGCTTTCCGGCCACGGACCCTATCGATCTCCGGCTGACCCTCGCCCCGCTTCGCCACGGCCCCCACGACGACACGATCTGTTTCGGCCGCGACGACGTTTGGCTCGCTCGCCGCACCGCAGCCGGGCCGGCGACCTTGCGTCTCTGGACCTCCCTCGGTGACGGGGCGGTCCACGCTCAGGCCTGGGGGCCCGGCGCCGAGCTTGCACTCGCGGCGGCACCGGGCCTGGCGGGGCTGCTGGACGACCCAAATCCACTCGTGCCGCGCCACCGCCTGATTCGAGAGCTGCAGCACCGATCTCCGGGCCTCCGGCTGGCCAGGACGGGGCAACTGATGCCCGCCCTGGTTCCGGCCGTGACTGGACAGAAGGTCACTGCCGGAGAGGCTCAGGCCGCATACGCGGCTTTGGTTCGGCGTCTGGGGGAGCCGGCACCGGGGCACGGTGAGCTGTCGCTTTCACCGACCGGCGCGCGCATAAGTTCCCTCCCCTACTTCGAGTTCCACCCGATGGGCATTGAACGCCGCCGGGCCGAGCTGTTGAAGCGCATCGGCCGCCTCGAGTCGACGATCGAAAGCTGGATGGGAACCTCGCCCGAGGAAGCCCGCTCGCGCCTGCAGGAGATCCCCGGCATCGGGCCGTGGACGGCAGCGGAAGCGACCCGCACCGCCTTCGGCGATCCCGACGCCGTCAGCATCGGCGACGCCCACCTGCCGGATCTGGTTGCGTGGGCGCTTGCCGGCGAGCCACGCGGCGACGACGCACGGATGCTCGATCTGCTGGCCCCATACCGGGGACAGCGCGGCCGAGTCGTCCGGCTGCTCGAGGTATCGCGCATCAAGATCCCGAGGTTCGGGCCGCGCTTTGCCCCCGGGCGCATCGAGCGTCTCTAGGGATCGGATCGCATTTCGACCGCCGGCCCGGAGCCCTTAGCAGCCGGCAAGATAGTTGCAGGGGTTGACAGCATCTGCAACGGTGCCCAGTGCCCACGGGTAGCCGGTCCAGACCTCGAAGTGGAGGTGAGGACCGGTAGCCTCACCGCTCGTCCCGATGGATCCGATTCTCTGACCGGCGGAAATCTTCTGGCCGGCGTGGACGAACCATTTGGAGAGGTGATTGTAGGTCGTATAGAGCCTGCCGTTCTCCATTACCCAGATGACGTTGCCGCCGCCCGTGTACGACCGCCAGCCCGCGAAGATCACCGTCCCACTTACAGCCGCGACCACCGGCGCACCATAGGGAGCGGCGATGTCGATGGCATGGTGGCCGGACCAGAAGTACTGGCTGATGTAGCTGTAACCCGTCACGGGCCATAGCCACGAACCGACGGAGACGGTCCGACCGGCCGTGCCCCCAGAGCCGGCTTTTGGAGTCGGCATCGGGCCGCCGCTGGCGCCCGGGATCAGCAGGGTCTGGCCAAGCATCAAAGTCGCGTCCGGAAGGTTGTTGACGTCGACGATGTCCTGCGCCGCGACGCTGTACTTGGCGGCGAGCGATGCCAGCGTGTCCTTCGCCCCGACCTTGACCAGGAGACCGTCCATCGGTGGGATCAGGAGTCTCTGACCGACGCGAATCGAGGCCGGATTGGGCAGCTGCGACTTGTTCGCCCAGTAAACCGTGGAAGTGGCCAGGCCGAACCGGCCGGCGATCAGACCCAGGGTGTCGCCTGCCTGGACCGTGTAGGTCTGCAGCAGGGTATTGGCATCGACCCCAACGCCCGGGTTCTGGAGCGTGTTCGGGATCGACCCGTCGCCGAGGTAGAGATCGTTGAAGTTGGCTGCAAGAGGCCCGTCCCCCGCGCCGAACTGCGCTTTCGGAACCGCGCCCCCGGCGGCGCCAAACTGCGTGGCGTAGGTGGGCCGTGCCGCCGCCGACGCAGGCGAAACCTCGGGGAGTGAGCTGACGACGGCCGCCAGGACCAGAAGAGCGCACGCGCCGACGGGCACGAGCCGTTCGACGCCGTCGCGGCGGGACAATCGCGACGCGGCCCGGCGGAGCCGGTCTAGCGGGTCGATGCCGCCCGAGAGGCCCGACGGGTGGCCGGGAGATTTCACGATATGGGCGAGTCGGTCGAGGATCCGACTCACCGCAGCCAATCCCTCGCGCAATAGGGACTCCAGCTGGCGGACGGTTCCGCGAATGTGGCGGGAGGCCGTGTCGATCGAACGACACCCTACCAGACGATGCGCTTCTGGCGCAAACACCTCGCCTTCCGGCGCACCTCCATCTCGCCTCTTTCGACGGTCCAACCGTCACGCAACGCCCGAATGGGGCCGCCGCTCGGGGCGGTGCTAACCTGAGGCCTCCACCTCGAACAACCCGCGGCCGGTCCGCCGGCGGATCGCCGCCCTGGCCCACGGAGGCACCCCATGAAGATCGGTCTCCAGATCCCATCGTTCACCTGGCCTGGAGGCGACGCCGCGATCGGGTCCACCCTGGCCAGCGTCACGGAGGCAGCCGACACCGTCGGCTTCGACTCGCTGTGGGTGATGGACCACTTCTACCAGATCCGAGGCGTGGGCCGGCCGGAGGAGCCGATGCTCGAAGGCTGGTCCGCGCTCGCCTTCATGGCCGCCCACTCGAAGAAGGCCACCCTCGGGCTCATGGTCGGCGGCGTCCACTACCGCCAGGCCGGGCTCTGGGCCAAGGCCGCAACCACGCTCGACGTTCTGAGCGGAGGGCGCGCCTACCTGGGGATCGGCGCGGCGTGGAACGAGGAGGAGAGCCACGGCCTCGGCTTTCCTATGCCGCCGCTTGGCGTCCGTTTCGAGATACTGGAGGAGACCCTCCAGATCGTCCACGCGATGTGGCAGGGCGAGCGCGGTTCAGGAGAGCCGTTCCACGGCAAGCACTTCCAGGCCGAGCGGTTGCTCAACTCGCCGCAGGCCCTCACCAAGCCGCACCCGCGGATCATCATCGGCGGCGGCGGCGAGCAGAAGACACTGCGCCTGGTGGCCAAGTACGCCGACGCCTGCAACGTCTTCGGCGGGCCTGATCAGCTGACCCACAAGTTCGCGGTCCTGCGCGAGCGATGCGCGGAGGTCGGTCGACCCTTCGAGGAGATCGAACGGACGAATCTGGCCCACGTCGACCTGTCTCAACAGGCGCCCGCCCAGGTTGTCGCCCGTTTCCAGTTGCTGGCCAACGTCGGAGTCCAGCACGTCATCTTCAATCTCACCAACGCGGACGACCTGCGCAACATCGAGACTCTGGGTCGCGACGTGCTTCCTCAGGTCCACGCCATCGAGCCGAAGGCCATCTAGGACGACGATGATCAGCGAGCCCGACCGACTCGCCCGACCCGCCTACCCGGGAGGTCGAACTCGTGGCCCCGGCACCAAGTTGGTCGGGCGCGCTCGGGCCTTCTTTCGTGCCGTGGCGGTCCTGCTGCGCTCGCCTGCGGCATGGTCTATCTCGAAGTCCGGCATGAGTTGCGAAGCGGGGCCAGCGACCCGCAGTTCCAGCTCGACGCGCTGGCGCCCGCACCGATCCGTCTGGCGGGCAGCATACTCCCCGGGAGTATCTGCGACGTGCTAGGATGGAGCCATGAGCGACGACG
This sequence comes from Candidatus Limnocylindrales bacterium, assembly GCA_036404515.1. GTDB lineage: Bacteria > Chloroflexota > Limnocylindria > Limnocylindrales > CSP1-4 > Fen-1039. Next base: position 6,194 of record DASWZK010000022.1, on the reverse strand, counting down.
CGACGACCAAGACCAACAGGACGCTTACCGGCCTGAGCCTGACATTCCTCGCTCCAGCGTCGGGCGATGAAATCACGCCTGCAGCGACCGATCCGAGCCCGGTCGTGTCCGGACAGGCGGTTGATGCGCGCGTAGCCATCGTCGGTTCGGGGCCGGCAGGGCTGACGGCCGCGATCTACACCGCACGGGCGAATCTCGAGCCGATCGTCATCGGCGGCGTGAGCGGCGGCGGTCAGCTGATGATCACGAGTGAGGTGGAGAACTACCCGGGCTTTCCCGACGGCGTTCAGGGGCCGGAGATCATGGGGCTCTTCCGGAAACAGGCGGAGCGCTTCGGAGCGAGGATCGTCGACGCGGATGTGGAGCGCGTCGATCTCGGCAACAGGCCGTTCCGGCTCTGGGCCGCCGGCGTCGAGTACCGGGCCGAAGCCGTCATCGTGGCCACAGGCGCCGAGGCGCTGTGGCTCGGCATCGAAAGCGAGACACGCCTGCGGGGCCGCGGAGTCAGCGCCTGCGCCACGTGCGACGGCTTCTTCTTCCGCGACAAGGAGGTGGCCGTGGTTGGCGGGGGTGACAGCGCCCTCGAGGAAGCGCTCTTCCTGACCCGCTTCGCGACCAAGGTCCATCTGATCCATCGCCGGGACGCCTTCCGCGGCAGCAAGATACTGCAGGCCAGGGCGGCGTCGCACCCAAAGATCGAGTTGCACCTGAACCGGACTATCGAGGAAATCCTGGGCAGCGAGCACGTCGAAGGCGTGCGCCTCGACAGGACGGACGAAGCCGGCGAGGAAACCCTGCGCGTTGACGGCGTGTTTGTCGCCATCGGGCACCGTCCCAACGTGGCCGTCTTCCGAGACTGGCTCGAGACGGACGAGAAGGGCTATCTGCAAGTCGGCAACGCCACCACCGCCTCGAACATCGACGGCGTCTTCGTGGCAGGCGACGTCGATGACCACCGGTACCGCCAGGCCGTAACCGCGGCCGGCGAGGGATGCCGCGCCGCCATCGATGCCGAGCGATGGCTCGAGGCCGAGGAAGAGCACGCGGGCCGCACGACGGCCGGCGCCGTACCCGTGAGCTAGCCGGTTTCCGCCTGGTCGAGTCAGGGCCGGGAGTCGAGGTGGACGACCTGCAGGGACCGATCGAGGCTCAGGTATCGCTCCACAAGCCGGGGCGTGCGCGGCCCTGGAGGGCCCGCCCGGGCGAGACTCGGGCGCTCCTGCTAGCGTCTCCACAGACAGGAGTCCCGATGTCCTTCTCAGGGAGCGGCCGCGGCCGCTTCAACGGATCTATCCTTGGCGACACTCCGCCGGCCGCGCCGGGCGAACCAAGCGCTGCGGAGAGCGCGTTGAGGACGTCCGCCGCCATGGCCCGGACCACGAAGAGACCTGGCTACATGCTCACCGAGCACCTCGCGAGGCGCCACCGATGAGCATGCGCCGGGGCATGGGCGGTGGGGGCGGTGGGGGTTGGGGACTGATGCGCTCGTTCCGCCGGGACGAGTCAGTCACCTCGCAGAAGCTCTCGGCCGGGATCTTCCGGCGGATCGCGCGTTTTGCGGCGCCCTACCGCCGCATGCTGAGCGTCTTCCTGGCTCTTATCATTCTCGATGCCTTGTTGGGCGCCGCAAGTCCGCTGCTCTACCGGGCGATCATCGACGACGGCATCCTGCCCCACAACTCCGGCCTGGTCGTGGAGCTGGCGCTCGTGCTCGGCGCGCTGGCGGTCGCTGACGCGGCGCTGTCACTCTGGGAGCGGTGGATCTCCGCGCGGGTCGGCGAAGGCCTCATCTTCGACATGCGCACCCAGGTGTTCGCGCACTTCCAGCGCATGCCGATCGCCTTCTTCACCAGGACCCAGACCGGTGCGCTCGTCAGCCGGCTCAACAACGACGTGCTGGACGCACAGCAGGCGTTCACCGACACGTTCTCGTCGGTGGTCGGCAACGTCATAACCGTGGCCATCACGCTGGCCGCCATGCTGCTGCTGTCGTGGCAGATCACGCTGGTGGCACTCGCGCTCCTGCCGATCATCCTGCTGCCGGCTCGCTGGGTGGGCCGGCGGATTCAGGCTCTCACCCGCGAGAGCTACAACCTCAATGCCAAGATGACCTCGATGATGACCGAGCGCTTCAACGTGGCCGGGGCGCTCCTGGTGAAGCTCTTCGGCGAACCCATGCGCGAGATCCGAAGCTTCGAGGACAGGGCGGGCCGGGTCCGCGATATCGGGGTCACGCAGGCTATGTACACGCGGGTGTTCATGGCCGCGATTCTGCTCACCGCGTCGCTTGCCACCGCCCTCGTCTACGGCTGGGGCGGCGTTCTCGCCGCCTCCGGCGCGCTCCAGGTCGGCACGGTGGTCGCCCTGACCGCATACCTGAACCGGCTGTACGGTCCGTTGACCGCCCTCTCGAACGTCCAGGTCGACATCATGACCGCGCTCGTCAGCTTCGACCGCGTCTTCGAGGTGCTTGACCTCGAACCCATGATCGCCGAGAAGCCGGACGCCGTTGCCATCCCGAATGGCCCCGCGACCATCGAGTTCGAACACGTCAACTTCAGCTACCCGAGGGCCGAAGAAGTCTCCCTGGCTTCGCTGGAGTCGGTCGCCGTGCTGGATCAGGCTCCATCCCAGCAGGTTCTCTTCGACGTGTCGTTCACCGCCATGCCAGGCCAGCTGGTAGCGCTGGTGGGTCCGTCCGGCGGCGGCAAGACCACGATGAGTCATCTCATTCCGCGCCTCTATGACGTCCGCTCGGGCGCCATCCGGATCAACGGAGTGGACCTGCGCGACGCGACGCTGGCCTCGATTCGCCGCGAGATCGGGGTTGTCACCCAGGATGCCCACCTCTTCCACGACACGATCAAGGCCAATCTTCAGTATGCGAAGCCCGACGCTTCCGACCGGGAGCTCGACGAGGCGCTGCGGGCCGCCCAGATCATGCCGCTGATCGAATCGCTACCGGCGGGCCTCGACACCGTGGTGGGAGATCGCGGCTACCGGCTGTCCGGCGGCGAGAAGCAGCGCATCGCGATCGCCCGGCTGCTGCTGAAAGCACCGGCCATCGTGGTCCTCGACGAGGCGACGGCCCACCTCGACTCCGAGTCGGAGCTCGCGGTCCAGCTCGCCCTCCACACGGCGCTCGCCGGCCGAACCTCCGTCGTTATCGCACACCGCCTCTCCACCGTGCGCGAGGCCGACCAGATCCTCGTCGTCGTCGAGGGCCGCATCGTAGAGCGCGGCACCCACAGCGACCTGCTCGCCGCCGAAGGCGTCTACGAGGAGCTGTACCGAACGCAGTTCTCGCGCCAGGGAGCGACCGAACCGGGCATCCCGGACGTGTCGCTGGCGGCCGACTGAACGGGCTCGCGTTCGCGCCGTCGTCGGCGGCCCGGGGTGGCCGGACAACGCCGGCACGGACGGGCTGACGACCGAAGGGCCGCGCGTGCGGCCCCATATCGAGCAGTTCGCCGTCACCACAGGACCGCGCCAGGGGCCTTCGGGGAACGCCGCAACCGGCCCCCCGGGTCGCGATCTCCAGGACAGGGTAGGCTGGCACAACGAGCGGACGTCGTCCCCTGCGGAACGGCACAGGAGGAACTGTGGGCGAGAAGAAGGTCAGCCTCAGACACGATGGCGGGTTGCGCTTCGTGGCGCGAACGGATTCCGGCCACGATGTCGTCATCGACAACGCCGCGGGCAACACGGGTCCACGGCCGACCGAGCTCGTCCTGGCGGCCATCGCCGGCTGCACAGCCATGGACGTGGTCGAGATCATGGCCAAGAAACGCCAGGTCGTGGACCGGTACTCGGTCGAGGTCAAGGGCACTCAGCGCGAGAAGGCGCCACATGTCTTCACTGAGATAACGGTCACGCATTTCGTCGAGGGCAACGTAGAGGCCGAGGCAGTGCGCCGCTCCATCGAGCTGTCCGCCACTAAGTACTGCACCGTCAGCGCCCAGATCGCGGCCGGTCCGACACGGATCAGCCATCGCTACAGGATCACGCGGCCCGGCGTCGATGGCTCACCCCCGGCTGAGGAGTCGGGCGAGGTCGTGGTCACCGGTCCAATGAGGGAAATCCTGGCCGAATGAGCGGCACTGCCGGGCCGGCCCGCGGTCGGCCTGGCGATTCAGCCCTCTTGTATACTTCGCCGCCATGAAATCGGACCCTGCGGCCGCCCCGTCCGCGGAGCCCCGGTATCGCCTCAACCGCGGCGACCTGCTGTTCGGCTTGGCGGTCCTCGTCGTTTACGGTGTGGCCACGGCGATCGCCATCTTCGGACGTCACGTTATCGTCGATCGAGCTGAGACGGTGGCCGAAAGCCTCCTGGCCGGCCACTTCGACGCAGCATCGCTCAAGGGCACCGTCGACACCGTCGACATCAACGGCCACTACTACCTGGCCGTCGGGCCGCTGCAGATCATTCCCTACCTGCCGTTCGCCTACTTCCACGTGCTCCGCGGCCTCGCGAGCTACCTGATCGCGCTCGCTTTCGGCGTCCCGGCAGCCTGGCTGGCCCTGCCGCTCGCCCGTGCCTACGGGGCACGCGGTAAGACTGCCTACTGGATCGCTACCTTTGTCGCCGGCGGCTCGCTGCTGCTGTACTGCTCCGTCTTCGGCAACTTCTACCTGCTCGCCCACTGCGAGTCATTCCTGACTCTGACCGTGTTCCTGATCGAGTGGGCCGACCGCAGGCGGCCGGCCGTGCTCGGTTCGATGCTCGCGATCTCGTTCCTCGCCCGCCCCACGACGATCCTCGCGGCGATCCCGTTTGGCCTCGTACTGGTGTGGCAGAGGCGTGATGCGGTGCTGGCGGCTCTGCAGCTGGGCCTGCCGATCGGCATTGCCATTGCCTTCTACGGTTGGTACAACTGGGTTCGCTTCGGTTCCCCACTGGAGACAGGCTACGCGATCTCGTACCTCACCGATCCAAGTCTGGAAGCGCGTCGCCAGCTCGGCGTCTTTTCCCTCAGCCAGGTCCCGGAGAACCTTCGCCTAGCCTTGCTGGCACTGCCCGAAGGGCTCGGCCACTTCCCCTACCTGACGGTCGACCGCTTCGGGCTATCGATGCTGCTCGTCTCGCCGGCGCTGCTGACCTCGCTGTGGGCCGGCTTCCGCGACCGGGCGGCCCAGCTGCTCTGGATCGCCGCCGCGCTGGTGGCTGTTCCAGTGTTCCTCTACTACGGCGGCGGGGCCGACCAGTACGGCTTCCGCTACTCACTCGACTTCACGCCGTTCCTGGTCGCGCTCGTCGCGCTCGGGTCGAGCCGCTGGAAGGGCTGGCCGGAACGTCTGCTCATCGGCATAAGCGTCGCCTCGGTCGCGTACGGCGTGCTGTGGCACAGCTTCGCCTACCTGCAGAAATGAGTGCGTCGCAGACGCCCCGAGCAGCCGCGACCCGGCAGTTGGGGACGCCGACACACGGGGCCGCAGCGAGCCGGCGGTCGACGGCCGGGGCCGTTCCGGACTCCAGGCCTGCCTCCGATCGGACGGCTTCACTCGGCAGCCGAATCTCTCTGCAGTCGGTAGCCAGCTGGCTCCGTGACATCCCGATCGAGGCCATCCTGGTTGGGCTCTGCCTGTTCGCGCTGCTGGCCATGCTTGTAGCAGCGGATCCGCCCAGCCACGCGAGCACCAGCCAGGCTCTCTTCACTGACGAGGCCTTCAACGTCGTCAACTCCAGGAACCTGGTCCAGCTCGGCCAGTGGAGCACTGACCAATGGACCCGCCAGCTGGTGGAACTCCCCTTCAGCCTGCTCGAGGCGGCGACGTTCCAGCTGATCGGCGTCGGCATCGTCCAGGCCCGCCTGCCAATGATCCTGTGCGCGTCGCTGACTGCGTCGGCGCTCGTGTGGGGGCTGCGCGATGTGGTCGGTCGATCCTGCGCAATCTTCGCCGGGCTTGCCTTCGCGGGCAGCGGGCTCATTCTCCTCTACGGGCGGCTCGTCTTCTTCGAGGACCTGGTCGTTCTCGGCCTCACGCTCGGAACACTGGTGCTCGTCCGGGAGAGCCGGCTCAACCTGCGCGGCGGAATGCTCGCCGGCGTCTGCTACGCGACGGCGATAGGAGCCAAACCGAACGCCGCGTTTGCGGTGCTCGGGATACTGGTCGCCTTGGGCGTGGCGTGGGGATGGCGCAACCGAGGATTGAGGCGCTGGCTTGCCGGCGCCTGCCTGGTGATATGTCTGAGC
>DASWZK010000021.1:0-37546 GCA_036404515.1 Candidatus Limnocylindrales bacterium | reverse complement strand
GGCTACTCTGGATCTACCGCAGACGCCGGAGTCTCCGCCCGGCATGGACCTGGCCGGTCCTAGTCTTGTGCTTCGTCGTCGGTTCGGTTGTCAGCGGCCTTATTTACAACGACGTACCGGTCGTGAATCTCACGCTGGATCCAGCCTCGGGGGTGCCCCCAGGCCAGTATCTAGAGCTTGGCCGGACCAGCGACACCTTATACCTGCTCTCGTGCACTGACACCCAAGGCGGTGTAATCGGGATACCGTCAGCGGCCGTGCTTCGTGCCGAATACGCGCCGAAGCCGGACTGGCTAGCCCGTCTGAGATCGTTGACGGACCCCCGCCCCCTGGGCCTCGATACCAATTGCCGGTAGCGACTGTCCCACATAGCGTACTTATCACACACCGTCGAAGGACGGAGTGACCGGGGTAGCCTGTGATCCCGGTCGCTGCCGGCCAGTAGAGCGGCTGCGTCGGGGCTCCAGATCTTTCTTTGGGAGCGGATCCGACTCCCGGATCGACTTCCTATGGGATAGCGTTGTACCGAGTCCCAGCGGATCGCGGGCACGAAGAGGTGAGGACGTGAGCGAAGACGAAGCGCGGCGGGCAGCGGAAGAAGCGCGTCGGCGAGCGGAAGAGGAAGCGCGTCGGCGAGCGGAAGAGGAGCGGCTTCGGAAGATCTCGGAGTCGGAGCACCCGGACGCGACCCGATCCATGGTCTGTCCGCACGGCAACATCGTGGGGAAGTGCTCGCTCTGTAAGTAGGTCGACGGGGGATGGATCGTGGCTGAGCCGACAAACATAAGCGGGGAGGAACTTGAACTCGTCATCGAGTTCCTTCGTCGGCTGCAAGCGGCCTTCGGAGCGATAACCGAAGAGCAGCTGTTGGAAATCGCCCAGGCCGTTGTGGCGGTGGGGCCGGCCAAGCGTCGAAGGCTGCTCCGGTCACTTCTGATCGCGACCGCGAGTCGCTCCACTGCGGCGAAAGCCGGCGACCCGCTCCTGCTGAAGTCGATGGTGTGCCCGCACGGCCTAATCGTGGGGAGATGTCCACTGTGCTGAGTCGCTGGGCGCGCGTCGGAGAGGTTCTAGGCGTCGGCGTAATCGTCGTCTTGTGCCTGCCGCTTTTCGCCGGCTGGCGCCCCGAGATCGATCTCGTCGGCTCGATCTTTACGACTGAACGGGTCGAGTTGCTAGTGGTCGGATTGATCTCGATTTGGTGGGTTGGCATGTGCTTCGCGTTCCCGCTCACGCCGGCCGGCCGCGCCTACGTGCGCGACGACGCGGGTCGTGAACTGATGGAGCAGAACATCGCCACGCGCACGGACAGCCTTACGATTGCGGGTCTTGTCTTGGCCGGTCTGGCGATCGGCCCGGCTACGACACTCGGCCGGGCATCAGCGCCGCTCGTGGGAGCCCTCACAGCCTTCGTCGCAGCATGGGCGGCAGGGTTTCTTCCGGGTCGGATGTCATCGACGCTCGTTCGCGACACGCTCCACTGGATCGGCCTCGGCTGCGTCCTGGCCGCCGTCTTCAGCATGGCCGTCGAGCTGGATCCCGACACGTTCGGGCCGCGAGTGGCGGTCTTCGGCGGATCGCTCGTGGTCAGCGTGTATTCGTTCCTACACGCCCGCGCCCATTGGAGAGGCGCCCGAAGGATGAGCGTTCCGACCGAGGATGCGAAGGCCGAAGGCCGGAAGATGGCGCGGAATCATCCCTAGCGACGTGAGAGTAACTAGACACTGGCGCACACCGTGGTCGTCATCGCACTGGCGGGTCTGCAGCCGGCCGTCAATGGCGATCTGCTGACCCTTTCCGAGGTACTGGCCGTAGTCCTGTTGGCACGAGGGCACTGGCACGATCGCAGATGGAGACTACGGCATGATCGCCAGGGCCTGATCGTAGCCGTGGGTCTTGAATCCCGGTAGAGCCATGGCGTGGGCGGCGCCAGCTGGGCTCGCGTTGGCTGGGTCGGCCTCATAGGACAGGCTGTGAGAGCTCTCCGGCTGCCGGTCCCGAGGGATTGGCGATGAACGATTGGGCTGCTGCCACCATCTGGTCGTCACCGTGCCTTGGCTCTAGGCTTCCCATCGCCCAGAGCCGAAAGATGATCTCGGCGGTCTGAGACGTGGCGCCCCGTACCGCCTCCATGCTGGGGACTGCCCCTTCCGGGCGGAAGACACGACAGGGGCCTACGCCGGCGGCAAGAACCTCGGCGCGGCCGACAACATCGCGAAGTCGTTGATAGGCAACCGGCGACGTGCCGAGCGCGAGCGGGAGGACCCATTGGTAGAGCCGGTCGATCTGCGCCTGGGTCTCCTCGGCCTCCCAGTTCCTCCCGCCGGTCGCCGCTATGTAAAGCAGGTTTCGCTGAACACCGCGTGAGCTTTCGTCGTTGAGCACCGCTGGGTGGGTCCTAATCAAAGCGGCGTCGAGAGCTCGGGCTAGCCCGTCCGTTGCCAGCTCGGGGCGATCCCGCCGCTGGCGCTGCATGTCATCAGCATGGCGCAGCCACATTCCGACCGCCTCGACACTGATGACCTCGGCGACAGCCGTCCCGAGTCCCGCCCCAGCTGGCAGCCGCCAAGGCACAGCCAACTTCGCGGGGACGAGTTCCAGCAGCCGCCGCGCGTTTGAGATGGCCCGTTCAGCTTCGACGGCTGACACCGTGTTTGACGCGTGTACGAATGCGTTTCGAATCTGGTGCATCGCGTCGAGGTCGTCCGCCATGTCCGGCTCGATCCTCACCTTGGCCTTCGGCGTGTTGACCTTCTTCTTCGCCTCTTCCAAGAGCTGCCAGAAGAAGACCTCCTTCGGCCCGGTATGACGCTGGACTCCGGCGAGCAACCCCAGGAGAGCCTCGCAGGCGGCATGGGCGCCGAGCAGTGCCATTGCGTTGGTCTCGGCGGTGTCGACGCGCGCGATGTCCTCAGCCGTGGCCGTCAACCCAACCGCAGCGAGCCACCGCATAAGGCGCAGCCGTTCGTGCAAGCTGACCGAGTTCGCCATCGCGATCGATCCCCTTCACGCTCGCGAATACCGCTATAACTGGGGTGGCTTCGCTGGGGGATTCTACGCTTGGCAGGGCGTGCCAGCACCGCTTGGGGGCTTTGCGCATGTCAAGCATGCGCTCTAACCAACTGAGCTAACCGCCCGCCGCTATGTGCTCAACTAGAGCACATAACCCGCAGTCCTTGCCTGATCGAACTTGCCTGCACCGTTCGAATACTGCACGCTAGTTCCCGTCCAAAGGCCCAGCGGTGCAGAAGACCGATGACGACAAGCCCGACCGACGCGCTGCATTCTACGGCACCGGACGCCCTGGCCGCTCTCGCGAGCTCGTGGCGGCGCTCTCTCGCTGCCCGGCGTGTCAGCCCGGCGACCATCGACACCTACTCCACTGCGGTCGCTCAACTGGCCGCCTTCCTCCACCACCAGGGCATGCCCGAGAACCTCGGCGCCATCAGCCGCGAGCACGTGGAGGCATTCGTGCGCGACCTGCTCCAACGGCGCGCTCCTGCGACCGCGAACAACCGCTTTCGCGGCTGCGAGGCGTTCTTCCGCTGGTGCCTCGAGGAAGGCGAGGTGCGCGTCTCGCCGATGAAGCGGATGAGGCCGCCGCGCCTGCCCGAGGCGCCCGTCCCGGTGCTCCGCGACATCGAGCTGCGCTGGCTGCTGGCCGCTTGCGCGCGCGATCGCTCCTTTGCCGGCCGGCGCGACGAGGCGATCCTGCGCTGCCTGCTGGACTCCGGCATCCGCCGAGCCGAGCTGCTCGGCCTGAAACTGGACGACGTCGACCTGGACCGCGGGCTTCTCAAAGTGGGAGGCGGGCGCACCGGGACCCGCGTCGTGCCGATCGGGGCAAGCACGGTCGAGGCACTCGACCGCTACCTCCGCGCCCGGGCCCGCCGGGCCGACGCCGACTCCCCGACGCTCTGGCTCGGGCGCAAGGGCCGGCTCGGCGAGACGGGCCTGGCCGGACTGGTCCGCCTCCGCGGCAAGCAGGCCGGGCTCGGCGACCACCTGCATGCCCACCAGCTGCGCCACGCCTACGCCCACGCGATGCTCGGCGGCGGCATGGCCGGGTCGGACCTTATGTCTCTCGCCGGCTGGCGCAGCCGCGCCACGCTGACGCACTACGCCGCCAGCACGCGAGCCGAGCGAGCCATCGCCGCCGGCCGGGCCCTATCGCCGGGCGATCACCTCCAGGAGTCGAAGTGACGAACGACATCGACGCGCTCATCGAGGCAATGAACGGCGAGGCCGAGGTCATCAGGCAGCAGCCGGACGCGGAGGCCACCCTCGCGGCCATGAGGAATGAAACACAGGTCCTGGTGGCAGCGCTCATGCGGATGCAGGGCCGCCATCGCGTCACTTCCCGCGACCCGGACCTCATGCGGCGCGTCGTCCTCCTCCACGGCATCCTGGGAGGGTATGGCCGTTCGGATGAGGCAGTCGTCATCCGCGCCCTGGCCGAGCTGGCCGGGACGCGGCGCGAGGCACTCGAAGCCGCGGGCCAGCGCCGACGTCGCGAAGCCGAGGCCCTGGCCGACAGGGTGCGGAGCCTGACGGGCGATGGCCTGTCGGCCGCCCAGATCGCGGCCGAGGTGGGGCGCAGCGAGTCGTCCATACGTCGGATTCGAGCCCGAGCCCCGAGGCCGTAGCGCCGACAGATCCCTACTGCGACGAGAGATGGCAGGGGCTGCAACGCGGCTGTCGGCCCGACGCTTGTCGACGTGGATACCCCAGAAGCAGCAGCCTGAGGACGGATCGGCGGTCTGACCGCGCAGACCCGAAACGACGCCGGGACGATGACCTGCGCCGCACACCGCGGCTTCCGCCGCTGGCCGACGATCCCGGAGTAGACCGGCCAGTCGAGCGGCTGCGTCGGGGGTCTCTCGTGGTCCCTGATCGCTCCCCCAACCCGCCTGTCGCCGATCGCTACCGATCATGCGGTATTGGGCGCGACATGCCGACGACGCGGCCTCGGAACGCCCCTTCGAAGGACCCTGGCAATCGCTCGTTACGGATCCCGTTACGCTCGCGAATACCGCCACAACGGAGATGGCGTCGCTCGGGGTCTTTCACGCTCAGAAGGGTCCGCCTGGACCGCTTGGGGGCCTGAGGCATGGCAGGCATGCGGTCTAGCCAGCCAAGCTGACCGCGGAGTGCCGCGCATCGTCGTACAGGCGCGCCGGCCTGCGCAGGGTCAGGCCGGGCCGCATCAATCGAGGTAGACCTGGCCGATCGCCCGCTCGAACGGCGTCGACGAATCGAGAACCTTGGCCCAGCCCGAGCCCTGCCTGGAGTACCCGACCTCGCGGATCGAACTGACACTCCCGTCCGGCGCCATCGTCCCCGACAGCAGAAAGAGCCGCAATCCGGTGGCGTCGAGGGCGAGGGCCCAGGTCACCTGAGAGTCGCCGAGAGGGACCATCGCCTGCGGCAGCGTCTGGCCCAGGAACGTACCGACCGGCCCCACGTACACCGCTCTCTCGGTCGCGGCCGCGATTATCTGCCTGTCTGAAGAGAGCGCGAAGACCCGCACCCCGCCCAACGCCTGGGCAGTGGAAATCGTATGGGCGTTCGTGTCCACCACTCCGAGTCGCGAAACCTCGAACTTGTCGGTGTCCAAAACCATCAGACGGGAATCATCCAGCCAGGCCACCAGCGGAGAGAAGGACTCCGTTGGCACGGGCGTGATCGTGGTAACGGTCCCATCCGCACCAGCGAGCCCGTAAGCGAGGCCCTGGTCATCCGCCGTCACGACCGCCAGCTTCCCGCCTGGAGACGTGTCCAGCCCCTCGACCGGTGCGGTTGGAGCCGTTCCCGGCCATTTCAGGGTGATGACTCGCCCCGTGTGCACGAGATCCGAGGCGGGACGCATGTCGACCCGGTGACCCGTCGCGATGACGACGCCGGCGGTCGTGCGGCTCAACGCAGTTGCATCTGGCGTGGCTCCGAGAGCTATCCACTGCAACTGCGCATCCAGCGTCCACAGACCCAGACCGCCGCTCACTCCGTCCGCAAGAACGACCAGCCGCGCCCCGAGCTCTCCAGGACTCGACGTGCCAAGCGTCGCGGCAGAACTGGCGGCTGCTGCCGTAGCGGCCGCTGATGGCGCTGGCGTCGCTCCGGCTCTACAGCCGGAGCTGAGGAAGACAACCGCCACCGCTAGGGCGGCGAACCTCACGCCCGATTCCATTTTCGACATGGCCCTCCCCTTTGCTGGCGGCCCGTGGCCGTCGGGACGGCGACCACGGGCCTTGGGTACGACATCCACAGGCCCAGCTGGACTTGTGGCCCGTGGCCTAGTTACTCCACGATGTCGCCGCCGATGACAGTTCCGTCGCCGGCGTCCACGTAAAGCGTGATCAGCCGAACGTAGGTGGAAGCCGAGCCGGAGGGCTTGACGTTGGCGACCCAAGCCAGCCGGTACGGCGCCGGAGCCGTCCCGACTTTGCTCGAGTCGAACGCCGCATTGGGTCCGACCCATTCGAGATCCAGGCCACCGACCGCGTAGCCGTGGTCCTTGCCGGCAAACCATTTGTCGACTTGCCGGATGACCGCTTGCTGCGCATCGGCCTGACCGAGCCTGCGCGTCGGCGCAGCAGCGAGCGGGTGCTCGACTCGCGCCACGCTCTGGATCCGTCCGTCCTGCCAGACATGCACCCGCGTCTCATCGCCACGAACGGCGAAGCCGTCCTGGGATCGCTCCCAGTGCACGTCCCACCCGCCGGCCGTTGGGTTGAGATCGACCCGGGCCTGACCGCTGACGGCCACACCCGATGCTGCCAGGCCCCGCTGAGCCGTCTTCGCTGCAGCGTCGCCGGTAACCGCCGGCGCCGAACCGGAAGGCGAGTCGAACCGTAGTGCCGCAAGAAGACGGCCGGCGGCGTCGAACTGAGCCATCGCGATCGTCTGGCCGGCCGCGTCGACCTCTGTGACTTCGTCGTAGTCCGAGTTCTGGAGGCCGTCGTGAACGTGCCGACCCGCGCTCTTCGAGCCCGGCGGGAAGCCCAAGGCGGCCCGAGCGGCGCTGGCCCGAGCGAAGACCTCCGAACTGTCATCTGCGTTGAGAATGGTCTCCGTCACGAGCGGCTGGGCCGCTCTCGCCGCTTCGCCGACCGCCGGACCGGAGCCGCCGTTCGTCGAGCTGGCCGCAGTCAACTGACCTGCGGACATGGCAAGGCAAGAGACGACCGTCACCGTCGCCAGAAACGACTTGATTGCCGAAGTGGATATGGCTGCTGACATCTTGTTCACCCGGGTGTCCCGTTGTAGGTGGGACTGCCCCACCAGTTGGGCTGGAACGGATTGGCCGAGTCGGGCGCCGCATAACCGCCGATGCTCACGGCATAGGTGAACGCCTGGGACAGGGTTCGCACGTGGTTCGGGGCACCGTTCAGGTAACTCCAGAAAGCCCGTTCGAAGCGGAGCGCGGAACTGTCGTAGGTCTCGGTCGCGTAACCGAGGTAGAACTTCCTCTGAGTGCTCGCCTTTGTCTTCTGGATCTGGAACGCGTCGGGCATCGTGCTGGAGCTCGAGCCCAGCGAGCAGGTCGACATGATCACCAGGTTGTAGGGCGTGCCGAGGGTTGCCGCCTTGATGGCACTCGACCGAATCGCGTCCAGCGAGAAGTTCGAGCATCTCGCCGGACCCGGGTCCTGCAGGATTGCCGAGTCGACATTCGGCCAGCCGGACGCCGCCCAGTAGTTGTCACCGTGGGTGTGGGCGTAGACGGCGTAGTCGTAGAACACGTTCTTGAGGAAGGCAGATCGGGTGAACGAGGAGCCCAGGGCCCCTGCGATTGGCTTGTACCCGAGCAACGCCATCTGACTCGTGGCAAGCGTGTAGAGCTGCTGAGGGTAGGTGTCCGTGAAGCCCAGGCAGCGGCTGCTGAAGGAATCCGAGTTCGACCAGACGTCACCTGTCAGGGCAAACGCGCCCTGTGCCGTCGCACCCAGCGCCGACACCGCAAGCAGCACGGAAACGAGCAAAGTCTCCGCTCGTTTCATGAGACCTCCTTAGAGGCGGGCGAATGACTTGCGGCGGGCCGGTGTGCTCCCAGCAGGTGGTCATGGGCCGGTTCTACCCAAACACTCGCCGGGAACCTGCAACCATTCGGGCGGGCTCCCTCCTTCCTTGTGGGCTTCAACTGGCGGCCGATCGAGCGCGGCGTTTCGGTCGCCCCCTCGTCGGCGGCCACCAGGCGGTTGAAACAACGACCGCCCGAAACTACAAGCCGGCGCTTATCGACGGCTTATGTGGAATGTGGTGCGCCTGAGAAACCGGCACGACAACTCGCGCGCTATTGGCCCGCCGGCGAACCTGGCATTGCCGCTGCGGCTGGGTCGCCTGCCCCGTCGTGCTGCATCTTCTCGTAGCGAACCGGGCCGCGGCGGAGCGCCAGGTCCAGCAGCGCTCGCGGCACGACAAAGAGCCACAGGCCGTTGAAGAGCGAGACCCTGAGAGCGCGACCCAACCTCGCCTGAGGGGCGACCGGTCGCCCATCTGGCCGTCGCTCCCAGCGCAACGCATCCCAACCGATCAGGGCCGTGAAGCCCAGGTACCCGGCCAGCATCGACAGCACGCCACGCCGCCGACCGGTGGCGATTGATGCGGCTGCGGCCCCCAACAAGACCGGGGGCACTGCGAGCTGGCCCACATAAGTGATGAAATCGAGGCGAGCGAGGACGGACAGCTTCGGACTCGTCACGACCGCCGGGCCATGCTCGAAGGCGCGCCTGAATGCACCCTCCGCCCACCGCAGCCGCTGTCGCCAGAGCTGCCCGATGGCGCGAACGGGCTCTTCCCACACCTCAGCATCGACCGCCCAGGCGACCCGTTCCCCCGCCATGGCCGCTATCCGGCTCGACAGGTCTATGTCCTCGGTCAGGGCTGCTGCCCGCCAGCCCCCCGCAGCGGCCAGCAGCTCGCGTCGGACCATGATCCCGTTTCCCCGAAACTCCGAGCAGCCGCCGAGAGCCCAACGCCCGCGGTTCACCTCCCCATCGAAGGTCTGCTCGTCGGCCTGTGCGCCGGCCAGCCAGCCGCTCCCCGCGTCGAGGATGCGACGCCGAGCCGTTACCGCGTTCGCGCCCGCTGCGAAGTAGCCCGCGGCACGACGCAGGAACCATGGCTCCAGCCGCGCGTCGGCGTCGAGCACCACGACTATGTCCCCCGTGCAGGCCTCCGGCTGAGCGGCCGTCAGGGCGGCCCCCTTGCCGTCGGGAAGACTCTCCCCGCGGCGCAGAACCACGCGCGTGACCGCCGTGAGCCCATGCTCAGCCGCGGCTGCCGTGACCCCCTGGGCCGTGCCGTCGGTCGAACGATCGTCGACGACGATCAGCTCGAAAAGGGGTGAGCCGTCGGCCGTCCGATAATCCTGCCGGCTCACATCGGACACGAGCTGCCGCAGGACGGCGGACTCATCGCGCGCCCCCACCACGATGCTGAATGTAGGCATGCGATCGCGCCCGGCGAGCGCGCCGGCTGCGTCTTGGGGCGAGATCGGCGGACGGCGCGAACCCAGTGCGACCGGAACTGCGCAACCGAGAGCCACGCCGGCGGTTATCAGCGGAACGGCCCCTCCCAGGCGCTCCTTTCCGGAAAGCGCGCCGATCGCAAACCCGCCGGCCAGCGTCCCAAGGGCCGCAGCGCGCCAGGCGCCAGGCGTGACCGACTGCTCCGCCGCAGCACCGAAAGCGGCCGACTCGGTGACCGCCATCAGGACGCCTCGTCCTCCTCGAGCGCGCGTCCTCGTGCCCGTCGGCCCGATTTGGCCCGCTTGGCTCCACCCCGCGATGCCGGGGCCGGACTTGCCGCCGTGCCGAGATCGCTCGGCGACGTGGCCGCGGTCATCGGATCCACTGGCGCGCCACTGGGCGTCGATGGGGCCCGGGCATCCCCGTACGGCTGCGGGCGACGGCTCACGGTGCTGGCGGTCCCCCACAGGCAGACGATGACGCCAACGACGAAGATCACGGGCTCCCGACCGACGACGTCCGCCACGGGCCCGACGATCATGATCGGGGCAAGGCTGGTGATCGAGACGAGCATGTTGAGGACGCCGAAGACGCGGCCCCGGACGTCCTCCGGCAACTCCTCTTGGAGCTGGGTCTGGGCAGATATGGCCACGATCGCATAGGCGGCCCCGATCAGGAAGGCGATGCCCATGACCAGCGACAGTAGCGACACGACGCGGCTGGCCTCGGCCAGACCCGAGGACGAGGCGCCAGCCTTGAGGAAGTTGGATATCGGCACGGCGCAGGCGAGCAGGGCCAGGAGGATGCCGGTGCCGATGATCCCGGCTTCGATCGTGCGTCGGCGAGGCAGGTAGCGGCCGTAGGAATTGAGGACGAGGATGCCCATGACGACGCCGAGCCCGAGCGGCAAAACGATGAGGCCGAAGTCCTTCTCGCCCAACGCGAGCGTCGTCTTGGCAAAGCCGGGCCCCAGAACGCCGAGGATTCCGACCAGTGCACCGGTGATGCCCAGGTACGAGAGCGACCATCCGACGTTGTGGTGCTCCCGGATGTAGGTGATCCCTTCGACGAACTGGCCGACCATCGTCTCGACGGCACGTTCGGCATCGGCGACGGTCTGGCCCGCCGTGACGGAGCCGGAACCCGTTGGCGGCGACGCCGGCAGAGTCCAGCAGAAGACTGCCGCCACGAAGTAGAGCGCCGCCACGATGACGATCAGCAGCTGAGCGCTTGCCAGGGCCACCACGAACGGCCCGACGAGCGCAAATCCAAGGGCGAACGCCACGTTCATTGTCAAAGTGAAGAGCCCGTTGGCCGCTAGCAGCTGCTTCTTCGGCACAAGGAACGGGATCATCGAGGCTTCGGCCGGACCGAAGAAGGTCGTGACGGTCGATACGAAGACCATCAGCAAGTAGAGCATCAAGAGGTTGTTGTTCACGAAGACGATCGCCATGAAGGCGAGCCCTCGAAGGATGTTCGTCACCAGGAGCATGTGCCGCTTATCGACCCGGTCGACGAATACCCCCGCCATGGCCGAGAAGACGATCGCCGGGACGAGGAAGCTCAGCAGGAGCGCGCTCACGGCGCTGCTCCCGTACGAGGCATTGATGATGATCGTGAGACCGTAGATGACCATGTTGCCGCCGACCTGGGTCGACAACTGGGCCAGCCACAGGAGCAGGAAGGGTCGGTTCTGGAGGACAGCCATCCCGCCGACCTCGTCCGGATGCTTCCTCGGGCGCTGGGACGAGGAGCCATCCCGGGACCGGCCGCGTCTCGACGAGATGGTCACGTTCATCGCGGCCGGCCCGACTCAGGCCCGCCGGCGTCGCGGGGGTGCGGCGCAGCGGCCTTGCTCAAGGCCAGATCGCCTCGCGCTACGAAAGCGGTCAGGCGTCGCTCCACGGTGCGGCGGTCGAGCATGACGTGCCTGGCGCATTTCCGGCAGCGCAGCCCGATGTCGGCCCCAAGCCGGTCGACAAGCCACTCACGGCCTCCGCATGGGTGAGTTCGCCTCAAACAGACGACGTCGCCAAGGCGGAACTCGACGACCTCCGGCGGACCGGCTGGCACTACAACAACTCGAGTTGGAGGGATGCGATCACGTCACCCATAACGGCCGCTCAATCTATCAGAGCCGCGGGGACGCGTCGCGGGTTTTGCAGCGGCAACCGTTGGTGGGCGTCACCACCATCCAACCGGCATGCGGGCGAGGCGGGGGCCGGAGCCCGGCTCAAGGCGTTGGCCGCCGACGGGGTCGCGTGTAGACAATCATGGCGATGACGATCAGGGCCAGGCCGGCGGCGGCGATGAGGCCAGCCAGCAAGAGCACGACCGAGGTGTTGTCAGTCGTCGACTGCCCGGCCGGCTGCGCCAGCCCCGCGGAAGACGCCGCGGTCTGACCAGCGGCTGGTTGGCCGGTCGCGGTCGACCCACCGCCCGAGCCGGTCCATCCGGGCGGGACCGGACCCGCCGGAGCGGGTTGCGGCCCAAACGTCTGAGAAGCCGTGACGCCGTTCTCGGCCAGCCAGGCCTTGCCGACGGCCGCGGTGTCGACTCCAAAGGCGGCAGTGAACGCTTCGTCGTCGGACGCGCCGGTACCGTACGTCTTGACCAGCTTCGCCATCGCAGACTGGCCGTAGGTGCGGATCAGGTAGTCCACGGCAGAAACCGATTCCGCGTATGCCAGGTAGAACCGGTCGGCGGTCGTCGGAAACTCACCCGTTAGAGCAGTCAGCGGCATGAGCGTCTTAGAACTTGCCGCGGCCGAAACCAGTGAGCGGTCGCTGCTGTCGTAGCCCTGCGAGAGGTACACGGCCAGGCCCTCGTTCAGCCAGCGCGGAGGCGAGTGGTAGGGGTTGTCGGTCCCGTCCGCGAAGACAACGTGCGTGAGCTCGTGCGGGACCACTGTTTGCGCATACGAGAGCTGGTCGGGCGGAATGAGGGCGAAGAGTGTCCGGGTGATCGGGTTGGCCAGGCCGCCGACGTTGTCCCTGGTGCCAGGACCGAGTGCGTCGTAGAACGACTGCTGGTCTGCATAGACGTAGAAATCGACCGGTTTCGTCTCCGTGACACCCAGGAACTGGGCCGACTTGGCGATACCAGCCTCGCCCATTGCCAGAGCCTGCTGGGCGAAGCTGGCGGAGCCCGAATACCAGTGAAGCGTAATGAGCTGGCCGGTCAGGGTCTGCCAGGTGAATCGGTCGTCCAGGTAGGTGACGTGGATGACGGGACCCTGCTGCACGGATCCGTCGGAGAAGACGACCTGGAAGTAGGCCGTGATGGGCGTGTTGGGCTGGAGCTGGCCGCTCGAGGTGTCGAAGGTGTAGGTCAGGCTCGACGCGCCGGGATTGCTCAGCCTGACAATGGACGGTCCGATATCACCAGGCAGGGTCAGGACGATGTCGGCTTCGCCGAAGCTCGATCCGCTCACCGGTTCGGTGAAGACGATCCCCGTCCCGAATTTCGAAGTGGTTGTGGGGGTTCCAAAGGTGACCGACGCGGCACCGGCCGGCCCGGCGATGGCGACCAGCCCGAACGAGGCGCACAGGATCGCCGCTGCGGCCCGGCCTGCGATGGATCGTCGCCGGATGTTCATGATCCGGTCGCCCAGGCCATACCGGCGTAGCGCACCAGCCCCTGTCCATTCGGCACGGCACCGAGCAGTCCGTTGGCCGCCAGCGAGTAGCTGGCTTCGTAGTCGACCGGTATGACCGGAGCCTGATCCTGCACTATCGATTGAGCCTGATCGAATGCCGCCTGCATGGACGTTGCGTCTGTGGCGGCCAGCGCCTTCGCGATCGCGGCGTCGAAATCTGCCGAGCTCCAGCGCGCGAAGTTGTTGGTCTTACCAGTTCCAAGCAGCAAACCCAGGAAGTCGTTGGCACCGGGGTAGTCGGCCACCCAATCCATCTCCCAGAAGGCCGGCGGATCGGTCAGCAGGAGATCGTTGTAGCTCGCCCAGTCCTCGACCTGGTAGTTGATATCGATGCCCAGGTTGTCGTGAAGCTGGCGGATGATCGCCCCGTCCAGGGTTGCCCCCCCAGTTATCAGGCTGATCGTCGGGAAGCCGACACCGTTCGGGTAACCGGCCGCTGCCAGCTCGGACTTCGCCGTCGCCAGATCGAACTTCGGTCCGTAGTCCGTACTGCTGTGGCCCGGCACGCCCAGCGGCACCATTCCCGTGGCCGGAACTTCAAGAGGATCGGACAGCAGGGCCACGATGCGACTCCAGTCGATGCCCATCTCAAAGGCACGCCGGACGTGCACGTTGTCGAACGGTGCCTTCGACGTGTTGAAGCCGTAGAACTCGACCGACGGCGACGGCTCGATGCGCAGGGAGGGCCCGAGCGTTGGGTCGTAGGCGATCCAGGAGGCGTCATCCAAAGAAATCGGGGTGTAGTCCAGGTCGCCGGCCTGGAATTCAGAGACCGGGCTCTGGCCACCGATGCTGTTGAGCAGATGGACCGTTGTGATGGCCGGCGTGCCGGCCCAGTAGTGAGGGTTGGCCGTCAAGGTCGTCTCTGTCGAGGTAACAGCCGACAGGACGTAGGCGCCGCTGCCGACGAACGAACCGGGCGCGAGCAAGCCCGGGTTGGAGTCCAGGCCTGGAGGCACGACTGCCAGCGTGGGGCTGGAGGCGATTGCCGGGAAGTCCGCTTCCGGGCTGAGGAGGTCTACCTCGACGTCCGTTGCGTTGACCGCCTTGAGGCCGACCCCCGAGGAGGGACCCGTCCCCTCGCGATAGGCCTGAGCGCCGACCACGTCGTCGAGCAAGGAGGCCAGCTGACTGGGCTGGGCGGGCGAGAGCACGCGTATCCAGCTCGACACCACATCCGCTGCGGTCAGGTTCGACCCATCCGAGAAGACGAGTCCCGGTCGAAGATGGAAGACGACCTGCCTCCCGCCATTCTGCGTCACCCAGCTGGCGGCCAGGGCGGGCTCCACGCGACCCGAGGTGTCGATGGCCGTCAGGGACTCGAAGATCTGCGAGACGATCTGGGCGCTGCCGGCGTCCGCCTGGATCGCGGGATCGAACGACTCCGCCGCGGGTCCGAGAATGGTGACGCTGTTGCGGGCTGCCACGATGCCCGAGGGATGCCACGCCGCGCTCACGGCAACCGCCAGGGCCAGCGCGGCAATTGCGCCCGTGATCAGCAGTCGCCGGCGCCGACCCTTCCCGGGGACCGATGCGTCCGGCCCGGGGTCCGGGTAGCTCATGAACCCATCCGCGAGGGCGTCAATCTCGCACCATTCAGTTCTGCCATGGGCGGAGTATAGGTGGGCCCCCCGCTCGTCCGCCTCGCGCGGCTCGGCGGGCGAGCCGATCAGGCCTCGCTGCCGACCTCGTCGTGGTGGCCGTCCGTCGCTTCGTGAGGATGCGAATGGGCCGTAGCGCCGTGCTCGTGGAGATGCTCGTGGATCAGGTTGGCCCGGACGAGGAGGTCGCGGTCGGCCAGTACGGCGGATGGTTCACCATCGGCGACGACTCGCCCCTGCTCGTTGAGGACGACCACTCTGTCGGCGATCAGAGGCACCACGTCAAGCTCGTGCGTGGCCACGATCAGCGTCCGTCCGGCCGCCCCAAGCCTCTGGATCAGATCGACGAGAACCCACTTGGTCCGCGGGTCGAGCGACGCCGTCGGCTCGTCGAGCAGAACGACCTCCGGTCGGAGCGACAGCACCGATGCAATCGCCGCCCGCTTCTTCTCGCCGCCGGACAACTCGAAGGGCGCTCGATCCGCAAGATGGGCGATCCCCATTGCCGCAAGCGCCTCGTCGCAGCGCTCTCTGACCTGCTCCTGCGTGAGACCGAGCTGCAGCGGTCCGAAGGCTACGTCGTCGAGAACGGTGGCGCTGAAGAGCTGGATGTCCGGGTCCTGGAAGACGAGTCCCACCTCCCGGTGGAAGCGAAAGCCGTCCTCGCCGGCGGCCACCGCGGCCACGTCCCTGCCGAGCGCCCGGATGCTGCCGCTCGTCGGGCCGACTACGCCGTCAAGGAGTTTCAGAAGCGTGGACTTGCCGCTGCCATTGGCTCCGAGCAGCGCCACCCGCTCGCCCGGCCAGATCTCGAGGTCGATCCCGTCGAGGGCTACCTGCCGACCGGAGTACGTGTAGCCCACGCCACGGAGCACGTAGAGCGGCTCGCCCGGCCCAGCCGGCGGGGCATTGACCGCTGGTTCGAGGGCGGCTTCCGTCACGGCAGGAAGCGGCCCGCAAGGACCGCCGCGACCGACACCGCTGCCACGCCCGCCAGTCCGACGCAGTCGGCGCGGCCGATCCGATACTTCGTGTAGGTGCGGACCTCGCCGGCGAAGCCACGCGCCAGCATCGCCGAGTACACGTCGTTGCTCATCTTGAAGGCCCGACTCATCAGGTTGCCCATGGTGCCGGTGATCCAGCGGCGCTGCTCGCCACCGCTCGTCCGACCCACCACGCGACTCTTGCGGGCAAGCAGTATGCCATTGGCGGTGTGCAAGAAGAGGAACACGTAGCGGTACGTCATCGACAGCACCAGGACGAAGACCTGCGGCACTTTCAGCGCGCGGAGGCTTTTCAGCACATCGGCCCATGGCGTCGTCACGACCAGCAGGATTGCCAGCGAAACCGAAACGCCGACCCTGCTCACGAAGAGCACCGCCCCGGCGAGCCCGTTCCACGACGGCGCCAGGTGGGCGGGTCCAATAGCCAGGTCGAATACCCGCGAACCCGGAACGAAGAAGATGGCCGGGAGGACGACGATGCCGGCGAAGAACGGTATCCCAAGCCACACGCGCTTGATGAAGAAGCCGAACGGAACCCGACTGGCCCGGGCGGCGGCGAGCGTGGCCAGATAGAGGAGCGCCAGACCGGCCACCGAGCTCGTCAGACTGGCCGCGACGATCGCGACCAGTGAGCCGACCATCTTGGCTCGAGGGTCGCGCCTCTGAAGCCAGCCACTCGATCGGGCGTGCTGCTCCGTGAAGATGGCACGCTCGATGTTGGCGGTTATCCCGCCCAGGGTCTGCTCGAGCCACCCGATCCGGCCGTCGCCCGACCGAACCGCCGTCGTCGAGGTCACAGCCGAACGCCCTCCGCCATCTTCTGCCCGGCGCCATCCCCTCCCCCAGCCCGGCGCAGCATGCGAGCCAGGAGGTAGACTGCGCCGCCGACGGCCAGGATCCCAACGATGCCGGATATCTCATAGCCGATGGCGGCATGCCAGAGGGGTGCGTTCGCGGCCGAGAAGAAGGGCAGCGGGACGTTGTAGCCGCCGAAGGGCGCGCTGAAGATGCCCGAAAGACTCTGCAGGCCCGAGGGCACGTAGCCGAACGCAGCCTTGACGTCTTCGGTGTTGCCTTCGCCATAGGCGAATCCCGGCGCGATCAGCCCCAGAGGCACAATCACCGCGATCGCAACGAAGGCCGTTGCGAGGCGCTTGACGCCACGGGGCAATAGCACATATGTGGCCGGTATCAGTACCGCCCCGATCACCAGAGTGATAACGAGCATCGTGGCCACCGACGGCCAGTCCAGCCCCGACCAGTCGGCCCCGAACATGCGAGCCGGATTACCTCCGCCCTCGATCAGGCCGATAGCGGCCAGGACTACGACGGCAGCACCGACCGACGCTGTCACGAGCTGCCAGAGCGGGCGCTGTCCGGGCGTGCCCTCAGCGGATGCATCCGGGGCGAAAACGCCTGTCAGGCTCGTGAGGTACTCCGGGTGGCGGCGCTGCACGTAGGCGACTCCCAGGCCGGTGATCAGCGCCTCCACGATCGAGGCACCGAAGGCATGCGCGGCCACCATCGCCGGGATCGCCTCGGACAGGCCGTATGGGCTGTACAGCGCATGGCCGTTCTGGGAGAAGAAGATCGGTTCGATGCCCAGCTCCACGCCGACCGCGAAGGCGGCGACCGTGATGCCGACGTAGGAACCGATGCCCGCGGCCACAGCCCGCCGGGTCGACAGGATGGGTGAGCCTGCGGCCAGCAGACGGTACGTCCCGTAGCCGACGAACGGCAGGATGATTGCCATGTTCAGGCAGTTGGCGAAGATGGCCAGGATGCCACCGTCGCCGAAGAAGAGGGCCTGCAGGATCAGGGCTGTACTGACGGCTATGCACGCGGCCCACGGTCCGAGGACCACGGCGATGAGCGTCCCTCCTACTCCATGGGCCGTCGTGCCACCAGGTACCGGGACGTTGAACATCATGATCGTGAAGCTGAAGGCGGAGAAGATGGCCAGCAACGGAACCGTTCGGTTATTGAGGACCTTCTTGACCTTCTGGGTGGCGACGGCCCACGTGGGTACCGTGACCGCCGCGAGGCCTATCGAGACTGCGGGCGCGAGGTACCCATCCGGAATGTGCACCCGACTCCTCCTTCGTACCGCCTGACGATACGATGCGCTATTGCAATCCATTGCGATATGGCTTCCAGTCTACTTCTTCGCGGCGATGCGCCACAATCGCGCCAGCATGAAAGATCGCCAGGTGCCCCAGAGCGCCTCCACCGAACCTAGCAAGGCATCGGAAGGTAGCCCGTGGGATGGCATCGCCGGGCGCCTTCGGTCAAGCGGGCTCCGCTGGACGCCGCAGCGCCGCACGTTGGTGGAGGTGCTGCGCGAGCACGAAGGCCACGTAACTGCGACTGAGCTGATAACCCGATGCCGCGAGCGAGACCAGACGACCACTCCCTCAACGGTCTACCGGACGCTGGACGTGCTCGAGGACTTCGGGCTGGTCAAGCACGGCCACGGCCCCGACGGGCGCGAGGAGTACCACGTCCTGCCGGACCGGGTTCACGGCCATCTCTACTGCGTGGCGTGCGGCGCGACCTGGGAGATTCGGCCGGAGACGGGCGCCGTCATCGTCGATGCCCTGGCCACGGACCTCGGCTTCGACGTGGACCTGTCCCACGTCACGATCTCGGGTCGGTGCCATCGCTGTCACGACTGACCGGGACCGCCACGGCCGGCCGGCCGAGCGTGGCCGTCGATCGGTCCTACGAGCCGACACTTCCCGTCACGCCTGGTAGAAGCCTTCCGGCCGCCCCCAACCGATGCAGTTGCGGGTTCTCCGCAGGGCGGCGCGCGGAAAGATACCGACCGACTCAGGAGAGCTGCGAGTCTGTCGCGCCGTCCGTCCCCGGCCCGGCCCTCAGGGAAGCCGCGGCGGACCAGCCGGCGACGCCAATGCCAACCGCGAAGACGGGCCATGGGAACCAGCCGGGCAGCCCGCCGCTCATCAGCGACGGCGCGTTCGCCGTGAAGCTTCCAACAACGAGCAACCCACCTGCCACCGCCCCGAGGGCATGGCCGGCGCTCACCCTCGGCAGGCTTCCGAGGCTGGCCCGTCGAGCGGCCGCCAACCCGAACCCGCTCAGGCAGGCGCTGACCGCCACGGGCGCCCACACCGGACCGGCCCACGGCACGGGGATCAAGAAGAGGACATCCCACGTGTTCGGGGAGTGAGGCCAGCCGAGGAGGATCCACAGCCAGATGTAGTAGAAGATGTCCCACACGCCGAACGTCACGGCAGTCCAGGCCAATCGATCCACCCATCGGCGACCTACCAGACAGCCGATCGCGACGAGCATCACCAGCGTGGCGAACTCGCGACCCACCTCGATCGCGGCCAGGTTGCCCACGACGTCGGGGCCACGAAGCGGGAAGAGCGTGTCCGGCGTGATCGCCAGCGCACGCTGCAGGTACACCACGACCGCGGATTCCAGGTAGGCCATGGCCACGGCGAAACCGGCCACGGTGAGGGCGGCGCTTCGGAAGCGCATCGTCATGCTCCAGCTCCCAAGGCGGGCCCGAGTAATGAATGGCGCCCCCGGCCGGACTCGAACCGACGACGCCCGCCTTAGGACGGCGGCGCTCTATTCCACTGAGCTACGGGGGCCCGCCCCGATGTTACCTCGTCGGCACGTCACGAGCCGGCGGCCAGCCAACCAGGATCCCAGCCCAGGGCTCCACGGCTCCGGGACCGGGGCGGCAAGGGCAGCCTCAGACGATCGGTTCGAAGGTGAAGCGATCCCGGTCCCGGACCAGCCGCCCGACCGGGTGTTTGGGTTCGTGGGAGAGCACGACGGTCCACTTCTCGTCGGCGACCCGGGCGAAGAGCTGGGCCTTGACGGCGACGGAATCAAGGGGGAAATCGTCGAAGGCGGTGACCCACTTCGGGTTGGCGCTCCACGGCCGCATGAACAGGTCGCCGAAGAAGCCCACCGTCCGATCGCGCCCGCGAACGACCACGCCTTGATGCCCGCCCGAGTGGCCGCCGGTGGGTAAGACCGTCACACCGGGGAGCACCTCTGCCTCCCCGTCCGCCGCCGATTCCAGGCCCAGGTCCCGAATGAGACGCAGCTCCGGCTGATCGTAGCTGGCCATGAGGCGCGGGTTATCGCCGAGAGCTACCTCCCACTCCACCAGTTGAGCCACGAACCTGGCCCGCGGGAATGCCCGCGATCCGTCGACTCGGAGAACGCCGCCGGCGTGGTCGTAGTGGAGGTGGCTGACGGCGATCGCGTCGATCGAGCCCGGTGCGAAGCCGGCGGTCTCGAGAGCAGGCAGGATCCACGGCCCTTCGTAGCGGCGCATTTCGCGACCCTTGTCTCCGATCCGATCGCCGATGCCCGTTTCGACCAGGACCCGCCCCGCGGGCGTCTCCACAAGCAGGCAGTTGAGGGCCTGCGACAACCGGTGATCGCCATCTATCTCGTCTGCGACCAGGCGGTTCCACATCACCCGTGGCACGACGCCGAGCAGAGCCCCGGCATCGGAACGGAATCGGCCTGCCTGGATCAAAGCGATGCGCGTCCCGCCGCCAAGCTCTGCCGACCAGTGGACCGTTTCGTTGAGCGTGGTCATCGCACCGGCCCCTCCGTTGCGGAAGTGCCTCGGCGGCCTCGCTCAAAATCGGCGAAGTAGGCCGAAGCCGTCGGCTCGGACTGGCCCTGGTACTTCGAGCCGAGCCCGGCCGAGCCGTACGGTCGATCGACGGGGCTCGACATCTCGAAGAAGCTGATCTGGCCGATCTTCATGCCGAAGTAGAGCGCGATCGGCAGCTTGGCGACGTTCGAGAGCTCGAGCGTGAGCTTGCCCTTCCAGCCCGGGTCTACATAGCCGGCGGTCGAATGGATCAGCAGGCCGAGCCGGCCGAGCGACGATTTGCCTTCGAGCCTTGCGACCAGGTCGTCGGGCAGCTCAACCCACTCGAGCGTCTGGCCCAGCACGAACTCGCCCGGGTGGAGAACAAATGGCTCGTCGTCGGCGACAGTCAGGAGCTCAGTTAGATCCGGCTGGGGCGAGCGGACGTCGATGTAGGGGTAGCGGTTGTTCCGGAAGACGCGAAAGCTCCGATCCAGATGGAGATCGATCGACGACGGCTGCAGGTCGGTTTCGTCATACGGATCGATTCGGATGCGGCCCTCGGCGAGCGCCGCAGCTATGTCGTGATCGGAGAGGACGCTCACTTGACCGTGGCTCCGCTCTCGCGCTGGGCATACAGGTTGTCGACCTCGCGCTTCAGGGTCTCGATATCCTCGAAGCTCTGGTAGACGCTGGCGAAGCGGATGTAGGCGATTTGATCGAGGGTCCGCAGCTTGTCCATGGCCATCCGGCCAATCTCCGACGAGTCCACCTCCGTGGCGCCGCCGGCCCGCAGCTGAACCTCGATCCCGTCGGCGGCTTGCTCGGCGGCATCATCGGGAAGGGGCCGCCGAGTCAGGGCCTTGCGAAAACCGGAAACCAGCTTGTCGCGGTCGAACTCCTGGCGCGAACCGTCTCGCTTGACCACGATCAAACGTGGTGCCTCGATCCGTTCGTAGGTCGTGAACCGGGTGCCGCACGTCTCGCATTCGCGACGCCGCCGGATGCTGGCTTCGTCGAGGTCGCGCGAATCCACGACCCGCGTCTCGTGTTCGCCGCACCTCGGACAACGCATCGGCCGACCTCCTCGCGCAAAGACCTGACCCGCCCCGACTGAGAATAGCACCGCCCGGCGCCCGGCCCGGAGAAGGGCCTTCAGTGGATACGGCCGCCCTCTACGTGATTCCGACCGACCTGCGAGGCAGCCGCGGCAGCGATCTCGTCCGCCCTGGCTCGGATTGCCTCCCGAGCATGGAGCAGGTTGAGGTACCCACGCTTGACTGCCGTCTCACCCTCGGCGACGCCACCGGCGGATGCACCGAGCATGAGCAGCCGGCCGTGCTCGATCAGATCCACGGCCCGCTGGGCACGCTCGATCTCGGCCCCCAGCCCAGCGCCGGCCGTACGAAGCGCGTCCTCATCGACGACTTCCGCCTCTCGGGCGTACCGGCGGAGCGCCTCGGCGGACGCGAGCAGGCTCGCCCCGCTTCCCTCCGGCCCGGCCTTGCGGCGGCGCAAATCGTCGACGACGACCGACAGCTCGGCCAGCGATATGTCGGTCCGACGGGCAATGTCGACTGCCGCTCGCCCGTGCTGGGCATCTCGCCGCAGCTGGCCGCCCATGACGAAGACTCGCCGCAGCAACAGGAGGATCGGCACGCCCAGGGCGAAGAATATGACCAGGCGCAACAGCGCGTCGGTCGACACGGCTAACTACCTCAGGCCCGACCACTCATGTACCGGACGCGATCAAGCAACCGACGATCGCTTGAACGCGTCCCCGCGTGACGCCCACACTCTAGCGAACGAGAAAGCCCTCCGCGATATGGGACCAACTAGGACATTCGTTTACGAGAAGCGGGCCTGACTGACGCGCCGCCGCGAAGTCTCGATGGAGTGATCCGCCCGGCCGCCCGGACCCCCTTCGGAGATCGCTGAGAATCCCCCGGCCCGCTCGACCGCCTCCACTCGTCGGCCTGGCCGTCCGAGCTCGAGACGAGCCTGACCGAACGGATGGCCGCACCAGGGTCGATATCGCGGATCATGTCGTACACCGTCAGCGCAGCAACTGCGGCGGCGGTCAGTGCTTCCATCTCAACCCCAGCCTGGCCAAGGGCCGCGGTTTCGGTCCAGATCCTGACGGCGCCCGCCGCTCGATCCGGCGAAGCACTGACGACCAGCCGAGTCAGCCCTGCC
Source organism: Candidatus Limnocylindrales bacterium (assembly GCA_036404515.1). Taxonomy (GTDB): domain Bacteria; phylum Chloroflexota; class Limnocylindria; order Limnocylindrales; family CSP1-4; genus Fen-1039. The sequence continues at coordinate 15,026 of DASWZK010000021.1, read as the reverse complement.
GGATGGGCCAGCGGGATCAGCTCGGCGGTACGCTTGCCGCCGATCACACCGGCCAGCTCGGCGACACTCAGGACGTCGCCCTTCGCGATTGAACCGTCGACGATCGCGCTTATCGTCTCCTGCTCCATCGCGACTTCCGCCTCGGCAACTGCCCTGTGCGCGGTCAGGGGCCGGCCGGTGGTCTCGGCCATACACGGCCTCCTCGTGCGCTCGAAGTGGCTCGATCGGCGACGCTCGGCACGCGTGCCTTCGTCGAACACTCCACCCTCGCCGGGCTTGCCGTCTGACGACATCGCTAACCTGCCTCCCCTCTCAGCTCAGCGGCCACGGAACCGACCCTTCCTGATCTGACCGAGAGCAATGAGCTGCCGCTGCCGCGCCTCCGCCCTATCGTGGACCAGCCTCGCAGCGGAGCGGCGGGTCATCAGCACGCTGTCGGCCGCACCAGTCGTCACGAGCAGCGCATCCAAACCGGACCGATCCAGGGCCTCGAGACCCGCCCACAGGTCCGAGTCAGCGTCCAACCTGGGCACGTCCCCGATGGCGACCATCGCCTGCTCGGTCCGGGTCCGAGGCCAGATCCGGCGCGGAATGCGCCGGATCTGGGTCGTCCCGATGAGCCCGAGTAACTCGGAGCCTCGCTCCACGAGAGCTGCCGCGCCGAAGCGCTCCGCCAGGTAGTCGGCGGCGAACACGTCCAGCGTCAGCTGCGGCGGGACGCGAGCCGGGTCCGCATCCTCCGCGTCGCTGACGTGCAGCCCGGCGACGAGCCTCTGGAGTTCGCTGCGGCGATCCAGAACGCGGCTCGATCCCATCACAAGCCAGCCCGCCACGACGAGGGCCAGACCCAGGGCTGGGTCTACAAAGACCAGCGCCAACGCTCCCATGGCGATCAAGAGAACACCGACGTACCGGCCGACGCGGACGGCGGCTGCAGTCGCCACGGACTCCTGACCCGTCCGCCGCCACACCAGGGCGTGGAGGACGCGAGCTCCATCGAGCGGGTAGCCCGGCACCAGGTTGACCACGCCGAGCAAGACGTTGAAGGCCGAGACCATGAACGACACAAACTCGACCGCCTGCAGCCAGTACGCGGCCTGATCCACGTTGATCGGTCCAATAATGAAAACGGCCGCAACCAGTCCGAAAGCGGCCGCCAGCAGGAAGCTGAGCGCCGACCCGACGAGCGCGATTCGAAGCTCTTGGTCGGCAGTCTTGGGCCTGACTTCCATGACGTACGGGCCGCCGAGCAACTGAACCACCACCACCGGGTTGCTCAGGCCATTCCGGCGAGCCACCTTGACGTGAGCGAACTCGTGGGCGCAAACGGAGCCGAACACCAGAAGCGATATTGCAATCGACGTCCCCCAGGCCGCGGCCGGCGGCCACGCCGCGGCCGTGCCGTCGCTCAGCTCCGACCCGAAGACGACGACTATGAAGGCCAGGACGAAGATCCACGTCCAGTGCGCCCGCACCTCGGTGCCGAAGACACGGCCGAGTGTCAAACCGGTCACGGTGCCACCGCCGCCGAGGAATCGCCGGGGACCACGGCGGGTTCACGACCAAGCCGCCGTCCGACGAGCGCGACGACCACGGCGAGGGCAAGGACCACTGCGGCCAGCGCCACGCTCGTCTCCGACCAGAACTGGTCGGGAAAGAGTTGGACGAGCTTCTCAGTGCGTGGATCGAACGTGTAGGTCCCGGGCGCGAAGAAGATCTCGTGAAACAGTGAAAAGGCCTGGTCGAAGAAGACGGCGAAGGCCAGCCCGACCACGATCACGCCCACGGCCAGCACCCGCGCCCCTGCCGCCGCGGCCAGCCAGAACCAGCGCCGCCCGCGGCTGGCCACGCCGACCAGCGCCAGTAGAACCGCCGCGACCAGCGCCACGAAACCGAGGCCCAACAGGACCGTGCGGACATCGGCCATGTGGCTCCGCTCACGCAGATCGAGGACCGGAGCCCCGTTCGCGGTCACGTCGAAGTTGGGCGGTCCAAAAACCAGGTCGGACAGGATGCTGCCCGTGATCTGCTCGACCTGCGCAGGCGAGTAGCCAGTGAGCCCTGAGACGTCATTGCGGTTCTGGTCGAAGCCGACCCAGACCGGGTTGAGGAACAGGAGCACCGCGACGGCGACGATGACGCACGGCGTCGTCACCGCGGCAACGACCGCCGCCACTTGTTCTCCAGGCGAAGGGTTCACCCGGTCATCGTACCCCCTTGGGCCCCCGAGTCAGGGTACGCGCCGATGGCAGCCGATCCTCAGACCGACGCCTCGAGGGCGGCGGCTTCCCGTCTGACGATGCTCCAGACGAGGTCCAGATCCGAGTCCTCGGTTCGCAGGTTGGAGATCGCAATCCGGATCGTGAAGTGCCCGTTGAGCCTCGTGTGCGACAGGAACGCCTGGCCCGTCCGGTTGATAGCGTCCATCAGTTTTACGTTCAGGTCGTCCAGCCCCTCGGCCACGTCAGGCTCGTCCTCGCGACCTACCAGAGCGGCCGGCCGGTACCGGAAGCAGACCGTGGAGAACGGCACCGGCGCCAATCGTTCGAAGTCGGGGTCCGCATCGACCCAAGCGGCCAGCCGCGCCGCCATCTCGAGGTTGTGGGAGACGCGCCGGCGGAGCCCATCCAGACCGAAGTAGCGGAGATGCATCCACAGCTTCAGGGCCCTCATGCGTCGGCCCAGCGTCGGCGTGTACTCGTTGTAGTCTCGGATTGGCCCTTCGCGATCGAGGGTCCGCAGGTACTCCGGCACAAGGCTGAAGGCATCGCGCAGCGCCGGCATCCGCCGGGTGAGCAGGAGCGAGGCGTCGACGGGCACGTACCACCACTTGTGCGGGTTCGTCACGATCGAGTCGGCGTCTGCCCAGCCTTCGAACGATCCGCGCAGCTCCGGGATGATGGCTACGACACCGGCATAGGCGGCGTCCACGTGCAGCCAGAGCCCTTCTCGGCGAGCGATTCCGGCTAGGGCGGCAATGGGATCGCGAGACGTGGTCGACGTGGTGCCGATCGTGCCGACGATGGCGATCGGTCGGACGCCGGCCGCCCGGTCCGCGGCGATTGCGTCCTCGAGCGCGTCGATGCGCAGCTCGAATCGATCGTTCGTCGGGATCGTCTTCAGACCGGCCCGCCCCAGTCCCAGGGTCATGCAGGCCTTCTCGATCGACGAATGGGCTTCGGCGGAGGCATACACCCTCAGCTCCGGGACGCTTTCACGCGCGGGCAGGCCCTTCGCCGAAGCATCGATCCCGGCAGCCTGGCGTGCAGCCGCAAGGGCCAGCAAGGAGGACGTCGACGCGGTGTCCGTGATCAGGCCGTCGAAATCGGGCGGAAGGCCCACGGCCTGGCGCAGCCAATCGACGACCACTCCCTCGAGCTCGGTCCCGACCGGGCTCGTTCGCCACAGCATCACGTTGGCATTGAGGACCGCGGTGAACATCTCGCCGATGATCCCGGGACCCGAGGCGGAGCTGCCGAAGTAGGCCAGAAAGCCCGGGTGCTGCCAGTGCGTGACGTTCGGCTCGATGAGCCGCTGATAGTCGGCCAGGATGTCGCTCATCGGCTCTGGAGCCTCAGGTGGCGTCGCCGCGAACAGCGGCCGGAGCGAACCTGGCTCCACCTGTGGCATCACCGGCCGGTTGCGAACGCCCGCCAGGTACTCGGCCATGATGTCGACCGCCGAATGCGCGGCCGCCCGGAAACTCTCCGGGTCCATGTCGTTCAAACCAGAGCGCTGTTGAGCATCGAGCTCGGGCGACTCAGTCGAGCCGTCGCCCGACGATTTCATGCGTTCGCGCATCATCTTCAACTCGTCTGGGATGGTTAGGGCCAGCGGCAATCGCGGCCCAGCGGCGATTTGGAGTGTACCCCGGTCGATCGGCCTCTACTGCACTCGTGGTGAAGCCCACGGCGAACGCCATCGCGTCCACGTCTCCCCGGTCACGGCCGCAAGTATTGCTGCCTGGCACAGCCGGATCGGCCTGGCTCCCCTACCAGTACTTCTCGACGTGGAGCGTGCCGATGTTGTGGCCTCTGTCCCTGGTAAAGCCGCGTGCCTCCGCCCAGCCGATCACCGTCTCGATCATGCCGGGGTTGCCACACAGGAGGATGTCGAAGTTCTCGGGTGTGAGGGCCAGGCCGATTTCCCGCTCGATCACCCCCGAGGCGATGACATCCTGAACGTAGCCGCCGCGGCCTCGCCAGGTGCCGTCTTCCTGAGGTCTCGTAATGACCGGCATGTAGTGGAAGTTATTGCAGTGGCGAGCCAGGCCGATGAGTTCGGTCCGGTAGCCCAGGTCCCACGAGTAGCGCGCCCCGTGGACCAAGACGAAATGCCGCGACCCGTTGCGCTGCACCAGCGCTCGCACCCCGAGGCTCCCGTCGACGCGCAGCGCAAGCTCGTTGCGGATCATCGATATGTACGGCGCTAGGCCGGTCCCGGTCCCGATCATAAGGATGTGCTTGCCCTGGATCTTGTCGAGGGTGAAGAAACCTTCCGCCTTCGGGCCGACGTGCAACCGGTCCCCGATCTTGAGGTTGAACAGCCGCGGCGTGAGCTCGCCGCTCATGATCAGGGTCAGGTAGAACTCGAGGTACTCGCCGGCGCGGCTCTCCGACACGATGCAATAGGAGCGGCGGATCATCCGGTCAGGATCGGCGGCGGCCCGGGCCGCGCCAGCAGCCTGTGCATCCACGGCCGACTGGCTTTCCAGCGTGCCGGCGGGCCCCTCTCCGGCCACGATGCTCGGCCCGTCGGCGTCCGCTTCTTCGAGGCGCGGCTCCGTGGCCTTCAGCCCGAGCACTACGTACTGGCCCGGCTTGAACTCGAACGGAAGGTTGTCGGGTGCCACGCGCATGATGACCAATCCGGGGGCAACCTCTACCCGGCCTATCACCGTTGCGTTGTACTCGGCCGCCATGCTGCCCTCCGCTAGACCGGCGCCGCCCGGGGACGGGACCGCGCTCGCCCAAGGGAGGATACGTCGCGGACGGCCGGTTTCTACGGGAGGAGCCATAGGACGGTCCACGGAATGACCACGGCCGGTAGATCGGCCGTGGTCACCGCCCTGGGGCCCGGCGAAAGCGACCTTGACTCCACAGGCGGCTCCTGCGCCCGCTCGGCCCGCTCGGCCCAGGTCGGAAGCTCGTCGATGCAGTTGGTTCTGCGCTGGTCGTCTGAGACAGCCCCGCGGAGGCCAGCGGGCGGATCCTTACCAGATAGGATCCCGGGAAGCGGCCCGCTCGGACGGGACGTCGCGCGCTTCGAATCTTGGCTGCCGGTGGTCGCGTAGACTACGAGCGAGCAGCGTGCGGAGCGTGCCCATGGAACTCGGACCGACCCTGGCAGCCAGCCGCCTTTTCGCGCCAAATCCCGCCCAACGGCTGGTCGCCCGCGAGCTCTACGACGGCATCGCCGGCCTCCCGATCGTCAGCCCGCACGGCCACGTCGACCCGCGACTCCTTGCCGACCCGGACGCGACCTTCGGGACACCCACGGATTTGTTCATTATCCCGGACCATTACATATTGCGGATGCTCTACTCGCAGGGGATCCCGCTCGAGGCACTCGGGGTTCCGGTCCGAAACGGGCGTACGGCCGACCCCGCGACCGAGACCGACCACCGTCGCGCCTGGCAGCTCTTTGCCGATAACCTTTTCCTGTTCCGGGCGACACCGTCCGGCCTGTGGCTGGCCCATGAGCTCCACGAGGTGTTCGGGATTGACGAGCCGCTCACGGGCGACAACGCCGGGGCCGTGTACGACGAGCTGTCGGCGAAGCTCGCCCGCCCGGAGTTCCGGCCGCGCGTCCTTTTCGAGCGGGCCGGAATCGAGACGCTCTGCACGACGGACGACGCGGCCGACCCGCTCGACAGCCACCGGGCGATCCGTGCGTCCGGCTGGTCTGGCGACGTGCGCCCGACCTTCCGACCCGACGGTGTGGTGAACCTCCTCGCCCCAGGCTGGCGGGACCGCCTCGATTCGCTTTCGGCCACTGTCGGCCGGGACGTCACGCGGACCGCCGCGCTCGTGGCCGCGCTGGAGGAGCGGCGCTCGTTCTTCCGCGCGATGGGCGCGATTGCGGCCGATCACGGCGTCGACTCGGCGTACACCGCGTCACTCGACGAGGCCGAGGCCGACGTGATCCTCGACCATGCTTTTCGCGGTAAGGCGACCCTAGAAGAAGCCCGCCGCTTCACCGGCCACATGCTGATCGAGTTCGCCCGGATGAGCGTGGAGGACGGGCTCGTCATGCAGCTCCACGTCGGCTCGTTCCGCAACCACAACGTGGCGCTGTTCGAGCGGTTCGGAGCCGACATAGGCGCGGACATCCCCGTCGCCGCGGAGTTCACCCACAACCTGAGGCCGCTCCTCGAGCGGTTCGGAAACGATCCGCGCCTGACGCTCATCGTGTTCACGCTCGACGAAACCGCGTACGCGCGCGAGCTTGCCCCGCTCGCCGGCCACTACCCTGCGCTCCGGATCGGCCCGCCGTGGTGGTTCCACGACAGTCTCAATGGGATGGCCCGCTACTTTGACCAGGTGATCGAAACGGCCGGGCTATACAACACGGTCGGGTTCAACGACGACACGCGCGCCTTCTGCTCGATCCCCGTCCGGCACGACGTCTGGCGGCGCGCGAGTGCTAACTGGCTCGCCGGCCTTATACTCCGCGGGATCCTCGACGCGTCCGACGCACGAATCATGGCCCACGAGCTGGCCTACGGCCTCGCGAAGCGGGCCTACCGGCTCGACGGCAGCACGGCGGCCCGGTGAGCGGCGAGGCCGTAGGCGGCGAGGCCGTCAGAGGCGGCACTCGATGATTGGCCTCGATCTCGGAACGACGAGCTGCAAGGCGGTCGTCCTCGACGCCGCCGGGCGGACCGTCGCCACTGCAAGCGAGTCCTACGATCTCCGGGTACCCCGCCCCGGCTGGGCCGAGCAGGACGTCCTCGTCATCAGGGACGCAGTCACCCGCTCGCTCCGCTCGGTCGCCGCGTCCTCCCCCGTGGCGCCGAGGGGGATCTCCTTCAGCGGTGCCATGCACAGCTGCCTCCCGGTCGACCCCGACGGCGCCCCGCTCGCGAACGCGATGACGTGGGCGGACAACCGGGCCGCCCACCTCGAGCCGGCGGTCCGGGACGAGGTCGACGTTCCCGCGCTCTACGCACGGACGGGCTGCCCGGTCCGCTCGACGTACCATCCGATTCGGCTCCGCTGGTGGGCGGAGGAGGCGCCGGGGGTCGCGCGGCGCGCCCGTTGGTTCGTCGCGCTCAAGGACTGGGTCCTCCACGACCTCACGGGTATCTGGGCGACCGACCTGGGCCTCGCCTCGACAACCGGCCTCCTCGACATAACGGGCCTTGCATGGGATCCGGAAGCTCTCCGGGTCGCGCGGGTCGGGCCCGAAGTACTGCCGGTGCTCGTTTCCTCCGCTGCTGTCGTCGGCGGCCTGACGGCCGAGGCGGCGGCCGCGACTGGCCTTCGCGCGGGCTTACCGGTCGTTGCGGGCGGGAGCGACGGGGGGATGGCGAACCTCGGAACGGGCATCTCAACGCCGGGCCAAGCGGTACTCACCGTCGGGACGAGCGGTGCAGTCCGCCAACTCCAGGACCGGCCCTGGCTCGACTCGGACGAGCGCACGTGGTGCTACGTGCTCGACGAAGGCCGCTGGTTCATCGGCGGCGCCATCAACAACGGCGGGCTCGCCCTCGCCTGGACGCGGACTACCCTCTACCCGGAGCTCACGCCGGCCGACGGCTTCCGGCGGCTCGCCGCCGACGCCGCCGCTGTCCCGGCCGGCGCCGAGGGCGTCTTCCTCCTCCCGTACTTCACCGGTGAGCGGAGCCCGTCCTGGACGCCGAACGACCCCGCGATGGTCTACGGCCTCCGCCTCGAGCACGGCCGAGGCCATCTCGCCCGGGCCGCGATGGAGGGTGTCGCCCATTGCCTCGCCGACGTCTGGGGGGTTCTCCCGCAGCCGGCCGCGACAGGCGAGGTCACCCGCCTGACCGGCGGCATCACTCGGACGCCCGTCTGGGCCCAGATCCTCGCCGACGTCATCGGTGTCCCGCTCATGGCCCTCGACCTCACGGACGCCTCGGCGACCGGTGCCGCGCTGCTCGGCTTCCGCGCGCTCGACCGGCTTCCGCCGGGCCTCGCGGGCGCGGCCGTCCCAAGCGGGCCCGTTTATTCGCCGGGAGCCGACCGCGCCTTCTACGTCCGCCACCACGAGGCGTTCGACGCGCTCCGCGCCGTCATGCGGACGCAAGAGGGCGCGCTCGCGACCGCCACCCGCGCCACGCCCGACAGCGCCGCCAGTACCGCCGCGGCCTCGACCACGGCGAACTCGACGTGAGGCACGCGCTGAGACACGACCCGATACTCGACCAGGAGAGCACGATGGACCTCTTCGATCTGACCGGCAGCGTCGCCGCGGTCATCGGCGGCACCGGCGTCCTCGGCGGGGCGATATCCCACGGCCTCGGCCGAGCGGGCGCCGCGGTTGCCGTCATGGGTCGGTCCGCCGAACGCGGCGAGGCTCGCGCCTCCGCCCTGCAGGCCGAGGGCGTCCGGGCGGCGTTCGTCGAGGTAGACGCGACCGACCCCCACTCTCTCGAGACCGCCCGGCAGGCGGCCGAGGACCGCCTGGGGCCGGTGAACGTCCTCGTCAACGCCCCTGGCGTGAACAGCTCGACGCCATTCCTCGAGATCGACCCCGACGAATGGCACCGGATCATCGACGCAAACCTCACGTCCGTATTCCTCGCCTGCCAGGTCTTCGTCCGATCGATGATCGCAAACGGCAACGGCGGCTCGATCATCAATCTCTCGTCGGCGTCGTCCGGCCCGCCCCTCTCCGGGGTGCTCACCTACTCGGTCAGCAAGGCCGGGCTGAACAACCTCACCCAGTACCTCGCCCGCGAGCTCGCGCCCCATCGAATCCGCGTGAACGCGATCGCGCCGGGATTCTTCCCGGCGGAGCAGAATCGAAAACTCCTCTCGGAGGCACGCGTCCGGGCGATCGTCGGGCACACGCCGGCCGGCAGGCTCGGCGAGCCCGACGAGCTCGTCGGTGCGACGATCTGGCTCGCATCCGGGCGAGCGTCCGGGTTCGTCACCGGGGCAATCGTCCGGGTGGACGGCGGTTTCAGCGCGATGACGATCTAGGCGAGCGCCAGGGCGACCACGAGACGAACGAGACGAACGAGACGAACGGCACCGACGAGGCCCACGCGACCGAGACGAGGACCGATGTGACCACGAGCGACGGCGCAACCACCGATAGCACCAGGGGCTCCCGGGACAGCGAGGGCCGGCTGAGCGACCCGCCCGTCTTGCCGCCCGCCGTCGAGCGACCGGCTCCGGCCGCGCCGGGTCGGCCCATGTTCCCCGAGTTCGCGCGAGGGACGCTCCCAGAGTGGGCGCTCGTCCGGCAGTGGTTCGATCCAACCGAGATCGCCGACGTCGGCGATGCCGTCCGGGGGGCGCTCGACCCGCTCATGGCGACGATCCCGCCGGGGGCTCGCGTCTGCGTCGCCGTCGGCAGCCGTGGCATCGACCGGATCGACCAGGTTGTCCGGGCGGTCATCGACCGGGCCCGCGAGGCAGGAGCGAGCGTCTTCATCGTCCCGGCGATGGGCAGCCACGGCGGTGCTACCCCCGAGGGTCAACTCGAGGTGCTCGCAGAATACGGGGTCACTGCCGAGTTGATGGGCTGCGAGATCCGCTCGAGCATGGAGACGGTCCAACTGGGCGAGGTCAGGCCGGGTATCCCGGTCTTCGTCGACCGGAACGCCTACGAGGGCGCCGACCTGATCGTCCCGATCAACCGCGTCAAGGTTCACACGGACTTCAACGGCCCGGTCGAGAGCGGACTGATGAAGATGATCGCGATCGGCCTCGGGAAACAGAAGGGCGCCGACACGTTCCACGGCCAGGGCTTTGCCGTCTTCCACAAGCTCATCCCGGCGGTCGCCGCGCATACGCTCGCGCGCGCCCCGATCCCGTTCGGCCTCGCGCTCGTCGAGAACGGCCATGCCCGGCTTCTCCACGTCGAGGCTGTCCCGGCCGACCGGATCGCGACCCGAGAGCCGGAGCTACTCGTCATGGCGACCGAGGCGCTCGCGCGAATCCCGCTCCCGGAGATCGATGTCCTCGTCCTCGACGAGATAGGGAAGGACATCAGCGGCCTCGGCATGGACTCCAACGTCGTGGGACGCTACTACGCGGGGCCAACCGGGATCCCGCCGGCCGTCCAGCGCATCGTCGTGCGCGACCTGACCGCCCCGACCGAGGGCAACGCGGTCGGGATCGGGATGGCGGACGTCGTCCTGCGCCGGGCGGTCGAGAAGATCGACCGACGCAAGACGTATGTGAACTGCATCACGGCCAAGACTCCGGAGGGCGCCCGAGTCCCACTCACGGTCGACACCGACCGCGAGGCGCTCTCGATCGCCCTCGCCTGCTGCCTCAGAGTCACGCCGCAGGATTCCCGGATCGTTCGCGTGCGCGATACGAAGCACCTCGAGCAGCTCTACGTGAGCGCGCCCGCGCTCCCGGACGTACTGGCGACCGGGAATTGCGAGGTCGTCGAGCCGCTTCGCCCGATCGCCTTCGACGCGGCGGGGATGTTCGTCGATCGCCTCGCGTAGGTGGCTCCTCACATGCTTCCGTCCGAGGTAGCGGCGGGCGTCACAGCGATTCTCGGCGAGAGGGCGAGCGTCGTCGAAGAACTCACGCCCCCGTGGTCGGCCGCGACGCGGAGCGTCCTCGTCGGGGCTGAAGCCGCGGGGGGTAGGTTCGTCGTCCAGTGGTCGGTCGGCGCTCGGGCGGCCGACCGAGGGGCAATTGATCGACGCCTCCGGCTCGGACGGGACCTCGCCCGCGTCGCACCCCGGCTGCCGGTGCCCGAGGTACTTGGTGGGGAAGGCCACGGGCCGACGCCGTATGTCGTCTCCCGGTTCGTGCCGGGGATCTCAGGGCGCGAGCTGCTCGGCAATGACTCGAGCGCTGCGCTCGTCGGCGCGGCGATCGGCCGGGTCGCGCGCGAGATCTCCCTCGTCCCGACGGTAGGGCTTCACCTTCCCCGGACGTGGGGTGACCCGGATCGCCTTGGCGCAGCCGCGCGACGCTGGCTCGAAGAGGCTGGCCCCTCCGTCGGTGCGGTCGCGGCTCGTCGGATCCACGACGTCATTGAACGCCTGCCCGACGGCTTCGCGGGCGTTCGGCCGGTCTTGGCACACGGCGACCTCGCGCCGGTGAACGTCCTCATCCGCGACGGTGCCGTCGTGGCGCTCCTCGATCTCGAGCGCGCCCGTCTCGCACACCGGCTCTTCGATGCCGCATGGTGGAGCTGGATCATCCGCTACCACCACCCCACGCGGTGGCCGGCGGCCGGTGGGGCGTTTCTCTCCGCGGCCGGAATCGAGCACAACGCGAGCATGCTCGCGCAGCTCAAGATGCTGGCCGTCCTCCAGTGCCTCGAGATGCTGGCCACAACGCCTCCGGGACGGCCGGGAGCCCGCCGCGACTGGGCGGACCGAATCGTCCACGTTCTCGAATGGAGCCACGATGGACCTCCTCCCCTGGCCGGAGCAGGAGGTTACGGAACGGCTCGGCCATGAGTGCCCCGCCCAGGTCGAGCGGCCTGTCACAACACCCGTGAACAGTAATTGGGGTCCGCGCCACACCCTGGCCGTTCGTCCGGTAGCATCTTGTATACGTCATTCTTCTGCCGAGTGACGGATTGGGTCGAGGCAACGGGCCCAACAGATCCGCGTTGTTGCCTTGCTGCGTCGAGCGCAGCCTGGCGAGTGCCGCGAGCAGGCTAGTGTGAAGTCGCGAAGAGGTGGTGGCGTCATCGACCGTCGCCGGTCACCGCAAAGACCATGAACCGATTGAGCTCACAGGAGTGGGCGCCTCGAGGAGCAACAATGGCAAGAACCACACCGGTCGGAGAGAGCGTGCGGACACATGAGTCTGTCGCAGGCGTTCTCGGCCCCCTGCGTCGCCCGCTGGACTCGATCTTCACTCCGCAATCCGTCGCTGTTGTGGGCGCGACCGAGAAGCAAGGCAGCGTCGGACGGACGGTGCTGTGGAATCTCATAAGCAGCCCGTTTGGCGGCACGGTCTTTCCGATCAACCCAAAGCGCTCGAATATCCTCGGGCTAAAGGCGTATCCCACCCTTGCGGACACCCCCGACCCGGTCGAACTCGCCGTCATCGTCACCCCGGCGCCGACCATTCCGGGCGTAATTGGCGAGTGCGTTGCCGCCGGCGTCCGGGGGGCGATCATCATCTCGGCCGGCTTCAAGGAGATCGGCCCCGAGGGCGAGGAGCTGGAGCGCCAGGTCCTGGAGCGCGCGCGCCGCGGTGGCATCAGGGTTGTTGGGCCAAACTGCCTGGGTGTCATGAACCCGGTCGGAGGCCTCAACGCCACGTTCGCCGCCGGCATGGCGCGGGCCGGCTCCGTAGGCCTCGTGAGCCAGAGCGGCGCCCTGCTCACGGCCATCCTCGACTGGAGCCTCTGCGGCAACGTTGGCTTTAGCTCCGTGGTTTCGCTCGGATCGATGCTCGACGTCGGCTGGGGCGACATCATCTACCATCTCGGTGACGACCCTCAGACGGAGAGCATCGTCATCTACATGGAGACCGTGGGAGACGCCCGGGCGTTTCTCTCGGCCGCACGCGAAGTCGCGCTGGCGAAGCCGATCATCGTCATCAAGCCAGGGCGCACGGCCCAGGCCGCCAAAGCTGCCGCGTCGCACACAGGGTCGCTCACCGGCAGCGACGAGGTCCTCGACGCCGCCTTCCGCCGTGTCGGCGTGCTGCGGGTCGACACGATTGAGGACCTCTTCGGCATGTCGGAGGTGCTCGCCAAGCAACCCCGCCCTCGCGGGCGGCGGCTCACGATCGTGACGAACGCGGGCGGACCTGGCGTTCTCGCGACCGACGCGCTGATCAGCGGCGGCGGGCAGCTCACCGATCTGACGCCGGCGACGACCGAGGCGTTCAACGCCGTGCTGCCGTCCGTCTGGAGCCACAACAACCCCGTGGATATCATCGGCGACGCGCCCCCCGAGCGCTACGCCGCCGCGCTGGAAGTCGCGGCCAACGACCCGGGCTCCGACGGGATGCTCGTGGTGCTCACCCCACAGGCGATGACCGACCCGACGCGCACGGCCGAGCTCCTCGCCCCCTTCGCCCGCAGCACTGGCAAGCCGGTCCTGGCCAGCTGGATGGGCGGCGACAACGTGGAACCCGGCGCGAACTTCTTACGCGAAGCCGGGATCCCAACGTTCCCTTACCCCGACACCGCGGCCGCGATGTTCAATTACTTGTGGCGCTATGGCGAGAGCCTGCACGCACTTTACGAGACGCCGGTACTGGCAGACGATGCGACGAGCCTGCTCAACCGCTCGCTGGCGAGCGAGGTAGTAGGCGCCGCGCGTCGTGAAGGCCGCACGCTCCTCACCGAGTTCGAGTCCAAGCAGGTCCTGTCTGCCTACGGAATCCCGATCACCGACACGCGCATTGCCGAGACTGAGGATGCGGCCGTCACAGCAGCTGGCACCATCGGTTACCCGGTGGTCGTGAAGCTCCACTCGAACACGATCACGCACAAGACCGATGTGGGCGGTGTACAGCTGAACCTCGCCGACCCATCCGCCGTTCGCGACGCCTATCGCTCGATCGAAGCCACCGTCCTCGAACGTACCGGTCCGGGTCATTTTGACGGCGTCACCGTCCAGCCGATGATCAACTACAGCGGCTACGAACTCATCGTAGGCAGCAGCATCGACCCCCAGTTCGGTCCCGTGCTGCTTTTTGGGATGGGAGGCCAGCTCGTCGAGCTCTTCCGGGATCGCGCGCTCGCGCTGCCGCCGCTCACCACGACACTGGCTCGGCGGATGATCGAGCAAACAAAGATCTTTGGTGCGCTGCGAGGGATCCGAGGCCGCCGAGCGATCGACCAGGGCGCACTCGAGCAGCTCCTGGTCCGGTTCGGCCAACTCGTGGCCGAACAGCCCTGGATCAAGGAGATCGATATCAACCCGCTGCTGGCCTCGCCTGAGCGTCTCATCGCGCTCGACGCACGCGTGGTCCTGCACGATGCAGACCTCCCAGAGGTCGCTTTGCCTCGCCTCGCCATCCGCCCATACCCACGCCAGTACGCCAGCTCCTGGACCGCCGGCGACGGGACTGAGTTCGATGTGCGACCTATTCGACCTGAGGACGAGCCTCTCATGGTCCACTTCCACTCCTCTCTGTCCGACCGCACCGTCAGGGCGCGCTACCTCGCAGCCCTGGGACTCGACGAGCGCACGGCGCACGAACGGCTGGTGCGGGTGTGCTTCAACGATTACGACCGGGAGATCGCGCTCGTCGCGCAGCGCGCGGGTGACGACGGTGCGCCCGAGATCGTCGGCGTAGCGCGCCTCAGCAAGCGACACACCGAGAACGGTGCCGAGTTCGCGATCGTCGTGGCGGACTGCTGCCAGCGCATCGGCCTCGGAACCGAGCTCCTGCGACGCCTGGTTCAGGTGGCCCGGGATGAACGCCTCGACTGGATCGGCGCAGACCTGCGGCCGGATAACACCGGAGCGCGCCGCACGGCCGAGAAGGCCGGCTTCGCAATCCAAGAGACCCCGCAGGCCGCGACCCTCCGCGCCGAGCTTCGTCTGGAGTCATGACCGCAGGAACGACCATATAGCCCACGAACATGGTTGCCACTGCGGCCATGTGATGCCCTGGGCCACCGCCGCTCTCTACCCCGCCGGCGACGCGGAGCAGATCCTGGCGCTCGGCGACGGTCCGGCCAAGCCCTGCTCGGTCTGCCGCCCCGAAGGAGGCCGCGTCATCAGCTGATTGGCCTCCGGGATCGCGCTCAACAACCGCTCAACAAGCTGGGTTCGAAGGTGGTGCGCGGGGGTCCGGCGGGGCTACGATCGAGTCGATGGCAATTGCGCGGACTAGCGACCGACGACCCGCCTTGAGACGGGCCGCGCTGATTGGGGCGACGAT
>DASWZK010000020.1:0-2204 GCA_036404515.1 Candidatus Limnocylindrales bacterium | reverse complement strand
CTGCCTCTTCACTGGCGGGTGACAATCGAACTTACGACACCCTCAACCCCCTCCGGGCTTTCGTACGCAGCAACTACCGTCTCGCCTACTCCGAAGGCCAGGCGGATGTGTGGGTGGAGAAGTAGGAACCCGCAGGATCTTTGGCTGCCCGCGTCGGCCGGCGCCCCGGCCGATCGGCCGCGCCGGCGGCGGGGCGTCGTGGCCGGCCGAGCTACAGACCCAGGATCCCTCGGATCGTCTTTAGCCCTTCGATCACGTTCGCGACGTGCTCCTCGAACGGCACGCCCAGCTCCTCGGCGCCCTTGACCAGCTGGTCGCGTGGCACCTGCCGGGCGAAGCCCTTGTCCTTCATCTTCTTGGCGACGGCGCGCGGATCCACTTCGTCCAGGCTTCGGTTGGGGCGCACGTATGCGACCGCGATGACGAAGCCGCTCATCTCGTCACAGGCATAGACGGTCCTGGCGAGAAGGCTCACGCGCGGTACGCCGGTGTGGTCGCCGTGGCCGAGGACAGCTTCGACGACATCGTCCGGATACCCGAGGCGCCGAAGCTCTTCTGCGCCTCGCATCGGGTGGGTCTCCGGATAGCGCTCGTAGTCGAAGTCGTGGAGAAGGCCGGCCGCGCACCACGTTTCCAGCTCCGTCTCGACGATCCCGAATCGATGCTCGGCATACCAGCGGACGGTCGCCTCCACTGCCAGGCCATGCTTGCGGAGCGCCTCGCTCGGCGTCCATTCGGTCAGGAGTTGCCAGGCGTCTTCACGGGTCGGTGTTGTCATGGAAGCCTCCTGATCCGGAGCGTACCATCGACCGGAAAGGGCGGACGGTCGTCTCGGGCAAGCCTAAACACGGAAAGGCGCGCGTATGAGCAAATTCAGGGTAGCCCTCATCCAGCTGGCCGCCGATCAAGACGTGGCCGCCAACGTGGACCGTGCCGTGGCGCTGGTCCGGAAGGCCGGCGCGCGCACTCCCGGCCTGATCGCCCTGCCGGAGATGTTCCAGTACCGGGGCCCGGTCGCTGGATTCCGCGAGTCGGCGGCCGCTCTGCCCGGCCCGCTGACCGAGCCATTCTCCGAGCTGGCCCGCAATCTCGGCTCGTGGATCCTGCTGGGCAGCCTGGCCGAGCGCTCGACCGACCCCGCGCGGCCCTTCAACACATCGGTCCTGCTCGACCCGGCCGGTCGCATCGCGGCGACATACCGCAAGCGGCACCTGTTCGACGTGGTCATCGAGAACGGCCCGTCGGACCGCGAGTCGGCTCGAATCACGCCCGGCGACTCGAGCGTCGTTGCCGTTCTGGAAGGCGCGGCCGATGAAGGGGACGTGAGCCTTGGCTTGAGCATCTGCTTCGACCTGCGGTTCCCGGAGTTGTACCGGGAGCTGACGGCCGCCGGGGCGGTCGTCTTGGCGGTGCCGGCGAACTTCACCGAGGCCACCGGCCGTGATCACTGGGAAGTGCTGCTGCGCGCCCGCGCCATCGAGAACGGGGCCTTCGTCATCGCTCCGGCCCAGTGCGGTATCGGAGCCGGGGTGCCGACACACGGCCGCAGCATGGTTGTCGACCCATGGGGCATCGTCATCGCCCAGGCGCCCGACGGGCCCGGCGTAGTAGTCGCGGACCTCGATCTCGAGCGGGTGGTCGCAGTTCGCCGCCAGTTGCCGACGCAGCCATCGCGCTGAAGCCCTCCCAGGCTTCGATCGGGCGGCGCCCCGGGGGCGGCGCCCGACATCTGCGGGAGCGTCAGCTTTCGTCGCCCGGCGGCTCGCCCGGGAGTGATAGCGTGAACGCGGCTCCACGTCCCTCTCGGGCCGGCTCGAGCCACAGTGCGCCGCCAACGGTGCGGATAAGCTCCCTCGAAACGTACAGGCCGAGACCCGTGCCGTCGCCGCTGGCCTGACCCGCGCCGCGTGTGAAGCGAGTGAACAGCCGCTCCCGATCGTCCTCCGAGACGCCGGGGCCGTGGTCCGTGATCGTGACATGGACCCGGTGGATCGAGTCGTCGGCTACGATCAACACCTCCACCCGGCCGTCGCGGCCGCCGTACTTGACGGCGTTGTCGAGGAGAGCCCACAAGACCTGGTCGAGCTGGTCCGGGTCCGCCACGGCGAGCCAGCCTTTGGCCTCGTCCCGCAGCTCGAAGTCGACGCCCGGCGCGTTGAGCGCCTCCCAGGCGCGGCGGATCCGCGGGCCCACGGCGATGACCT
>DASWZK010000019.1:0-1712 GCA_036404515.1 Candidatus Limnocylindrales bacterium | reverse complement strand
GGCCGTCGGGTCCGTGGCGGTAGGTCGTTAGATTGAGCACGAACAGATCTGGCTCGGCGCGCACGAGGTGGTGGCCGCTGGCGGCGCTGTGCCATCCGAGCGACATGGACTTCCCCATCCGCCTCCAGCCGAGGCTGCGTCCGATCCTGCTGCTGTTCGGCGTAAATCTGGGCGACAAACAGCTGCGACGCCGTCCGCTCTCAGTGTCTCACGACCACTGGCGGGCCGTTCGACCCGTCCTGGGGCTCCCTGCGCGCTCCCGAGACAGAACCGCCTGTAGGGATGGACTATGGCTCTGCCGAGCGTCCCCCCGTCCTCTGGCCGCTCAACGTCCTCTACCTCGCCCCGGCGCAGAACAGGGTCACCGCTGCTGTCCCAGGAACCATTCGTCCGACTCCAGGTCGTGCTTGATCAGATACTCGCGCTGGTCCGCGCCTCGCACCTTGAAGCAGTCCGCGCGGGGCCACTCCGGCCGGCTTTCCACCTGGTACCAGCGGTCGAGGACTTCGTCCACCTCGACGAGCCGATCCTCCCACTTGAACCGGCGCGGCGTCTCGTCGGCCTTGGCCCCCGCGTAGCATTCGACCTGGACCTGGATGAGCCGCATCAGCGTCCTGCCTGGGCGGGCCCGTCGGGGCCGGGGTCCACGATGCGGGCCCGCGGGATGCGGCTGGCGATGCCCTCGCGAGCCGGGCTGAACCACCTTTGGCCGAGATCCAGGATTGCACGGTCGCAGCTGGATTCGATCCGCTCGGCTGAAAGCACGCGGTCGGGGTTGGTCACCGGTTCAATCTCCCAGGGCCGATTGGATTCAGTCGCCACTTTGTGAAGGATGTCTCTTGGGCGGCCTCAATTATCCACAGGGGCTGTCACCGACGAGCCCGCACTTGGGGGGCCGCCACGAACGCCCACTAATCCCCCTGCGCTCATGGCCCGAGGACGGCGAGTCAGGCGCGCGACGGCCGCCGATGAACTAACCTCGCAGTTGTTGCCGGCAAGCGAGCGAGGTTTGGCGCGAAATGGGTCGTCCCCGGCCGCACGTCCGCCCGGCGATCAGTGTCGCCTTCGTCGTCACTGTGGCGGCCTGTTTGGGCGCGGTGGGCTGGTCCCCGCCTCCCGACGTGCGCGAGTCCCTGTTGGCGCCGTCGGCCGCGCCGAGTGGGGCACTCTTCCTCCACGCGCCAGCGCCGCCTGAGGTCGAGGGCACCACGGCAGCATCCTCAAGGACGCAGGCTTCGCTGCAGCTGTCTGCGCCGAGCCCGAAGGCAACCCCGAGCACCTGGACCATCGACCTGTACGACGCCCGAGCCGTGCGCTGGCAGGACCCCGATCTGACGGCATGCACCGCCGCCTCCGCTCAGATGATGCTGAACATGGCGGTCTACTGGAAGGACGAGGCGCCAGCGGGCGCCAGCGAGTCCGAGGCGATGCCCCCAGTGGACTGGAGCCCAGACGTGTCCTACGCGCGCCAGGAAGCGATCCTCGCCTACCAGCGGCGCACCGGGACGATGTTGCTCTCGTGGCCCGGCGCGGATGCCCACGGCTGGCGCAATGCTCTCAACTACTACGGCTGGGGCAGCATTCGAGCGGGCGTGTACAGCGACGAGTCGTTCGAGTCGTTCGACGCCGCCGTCCGATCGACCGTCAGCGCGATAGCGCTGTATCGCAAGCCCGTCGGGATCCTGGGTTGGGCAGGCGATCACGCCCAGATC
>DASWZK010000018.1:0-67067 GCA_036404515.1 Candidatus Limnocylindrales bacterium | reverse complement strand
AACCCTTTCCGAGACCCCCCTCGACGGGACCGGGCGAGGGGGCCGAGGCGGTGGCATCTGGGTCAGCGTAGTAGGTAGTGGTCGCGCCGACCGGAGCCGCTGCCGCGTCGGTGGGGGCCGCCGCCGCGCCGTAACCTTCGCCGGCGCCCGCGCTCGAGTCTCCGGCGGCGCACAACGCCGGACCGGTGAACGCAACCGCGAGTGATTGGAGCAGCCTTCCGACTGAGCTCGACGCGCCGCCGGCGACGCCTGAATCGCTCCTACCACTTTCCCCATCCTCGAGGGCAAGTGCCTGGAGCGTGGCCGACCGAACCAGCCAGCGAGTGCCGGTGACCAGTGTGTCGTACAGGACGACCAGGCCCCGCAGAAAAGGCAACTTCAACGCCCGCCGGGCGCGCAGTCCCAGGTCCAGGCGTTCGGTTGCCCAAACGATCGAGCCGTCGGGATGGCGAAGGGCGACGGCAAGGGCGTTACGACCGCGCATCAGGACGCCCTCGATGAGTGCCTGTCCGCCGTACTGATACCTGGCCATGGGCGGATTCTAGCCTCCGAGAGAGGCGGCGCCGCGGAAGCGGCCTCGTCTGTGGCGAATTGCGACGCCGGTCGTCCGGGAACGAACCCGCAGCAGTATGGCTAGGCGCGCTGGGTGCGCTCGAGGCGACGCTGGAACCGTTCCACCTGGCCCGCGGTGTCGAGGATCATCTGCTTGCCCGTGAAGAACGGGTGGCAGTTGTTGCAAACGTCGACACGCAGCTCGGTCCTGGTGGATCCGATCTCGAAAGTGGTGCCGCACGAGGCGCACTTCACCGTCGCCTGCTGGTACTTGGGATGGATCTTCGGCTTCATGTGCAACTCCCGGGCGCCTTCCGCGCGGTTCGCCGCCGGTGGTCGTCGGTGGCGCGGTCGGCGTCTTTGGCGCCGGGCCGCATCTTGTGGCTGGGGTGCTACTCGCCCGGCAGGGCCGCGATGCGAATCCGCTTCTTCTCTCGGGTCTCGTGCTCGAAGTGGACGGTACCGTCGATCTTGGCAAAGACGCTGTAGTCATGCGCCAGCCCGGCACCGGAGCCAGCCTTGAAGGTCATGCCACGCTGCCGGACGATTATCGAGCCGGCAGTCACGAATTGACCGTCGCCGGCCTTGCAGCCCAGGCGCTGGCCGACGCTGTCGCGGCCGTTCTTGGAGCTCGAGCCTGCCTTCTTATGGGCCATCGCTATTCGTCCTTCTTGGTTCGAGCGGCCCGCCTGGGTGAGGCCTCGCCGGCCGGCGCCACGGTCTTGGCGGCCTTCGGCGCAGCCTTGGCAGCTGACTTGACGGGTTTGGCCTTCGCAGCCGCCTTGGCCGGAGCCTCAGCTTTCGCAGTTGCCTTGGCTATCTTGGCCGGACCGTCTTCCGCTGCAGGGGCGGCTTTTGCCGCTGGGGTCGCTTTCGTCGCCGCCTTCGGCGCCTCCGCCTTGGGCTCGGCCTCGGCTTCGGCGGCCTGGCGAGCCTTTAGCTTCTCGGCGAGGGCAGCGTCCTCGGCCGCCTGACGGGCGGCGGCCTGGGCGATCTTGCTGCGCTCGGCCTCGGCGGCGGATGCCGCTTCCTTGGCCTCTTCGGCAGCGCTCTTGGATCCGAGGCGGACGTCCGTGATCTTCAGGACGGTCAGCTCCTGCCGATGCCCCTTCTTGACGCGACTGCGTGCCTTGGGGCGGTACTTGAATGAGATCGTCTTCTCGCCGCGATCCTGGCGCAGGACCCGAGCGCTGACGACCGCGTCCGCCACGACGGGCTGGCCTACGGCCGACTTGCCGCCGTCCACGACCAGCAGCACGCGGTCGAGGTTGATCTCCTGGCCCGGCTCGACATCTAGCAGCTCGACCTCGAACTCGGTGCCGAGTTCGATGCGGTACTGCTTCCCGCCGGTCTCGATGACTGCGTACATGGGTCCTCAGGAAGTGGACGGGGCGATCCAGCCCGCGGCTGCATGACACGAATACGCCCCCGGCTGGCCGGGGCGCGAATTGGGAGTGTACGGCTCGATCCGGGCCCCGTCAAACGCGAACTCGGCGACATGTGAACTCGCGGACATGTGAGTTCGAGGAGAACCCGGGCTCGGCCGCGGCGCCCGACGGGCTACTTGATCACACGGACAGCTCGTCGGCAAGCCACAGTCGCTCGCGAACCGGCCGAACGATCTCGAAGACGACCCGGCCGGAGACGGACCGGTCTTCCGGGGACCCTGCAGCCAAAGCCGCCGCTCGCCGTCCCGGGGACCCAGCGGGTTGGCGGGCCGGAGGAGTCATCGCCAGAGTCGCGGCGCCGGCCTCCACCACGTTAACCACCGCGGCTTCTTCGTTGTCGACGGACCCAACCTCAGCCACCAGCCCCAGCTCGTCGGCAAGTGCAGCCACGACTTCCTCGGCGCGACCGGCGCCGTTGTCCTGGGAGTGGCGGAGCCTCATCCACAAGCCGGTGGCCGGGGTCCCGGCGGCGTGGGGCGGGACTGCCGCCGGGTCTGCCGGGGCGACTCGCAGGTCGAGCAAGAGTGGACGCAGGTCGTACGGGGCGGACTTGGCCTCCCGGCGCCGTTCTCTTGGCAGTCGTTCCGCCGCCAGGAGCCGCGCCGCCGTCCTCTCCACATGAACCGCTTCCACGTTCAACAGGGTCATGCGGTAGTCGGCGGCCACGAGCTGCGGAGCGATCGCCCGAGCCCCAACCCAGATGTCGTACAGCTCCAGCACTCGATAGCCACGCGGCATGCCGGCGGCCAACCGGTCGCGCAGGTCCGGGGCGGTCAACCGATCGGCCAGGAACAGGTCGGCGAGTTCGTGCTCGGCGAGCATGCCAAGCTGCAGGGGCGCGGCGAAGACCAGCTTGGGCCGAGGGCTGAAGCCCTCGCTCTTGGCGACCGGAATACCACCTCTGCGGAAGGCGCGTTCCCAGAGCCTGACCGCATCGAGATGCGAGAGATAGCGAGCCTCCTCGTCACGCGCGAATACGAGCCGCCAGCGCTGCCGCACTTCGCTCATGACGTCGACCCTGGATCGCGTCCTGCCGGCGACCCATTGAGCGCAGGTCCGACGTCCGTTCGACCGGCCGGGTTCGAGACGACGGCACCGTCGGAGCTGACCGACCCAGCCGAGCCATCGATCGTCCGGGCTGTCTCCGAGCCGTCGATTCGATCCGTCCGGGATGCCTTCGACCGCGAGCTCCCCGAAGTCTTCTGGCCCCAGCGCCTCACCACGAAGTCAGCGGTCGTGTCCTGGACCAGCAGCGTAAAGAGAACCACCCCGAAGGTGATGCCCTGGAGTTGATCGCGATTCGGAAAGTCGATCGGGAGAGAGAGCGCGAGGGCCGTCGAGACGGCGCCGCGAAGGCCGGACCAGAAGACGACGTGCAGCCAGTCGAACGGAATATCGCCCTCGTCGCGGACGCCCCTCAGCGCCCTGGAGGCACGCCTCGTCGCGGTCGGAACCCCCGACCGCGTTCTCAGAGCGTGCCGCGCAAGGCGCCAACCGCCCAGCACTCCGTAGACGATGACCGCCCGCCCGGTCAGCGTCGCCGCGATCGCCCAGGCGACAGGCACGGCCACATTCACCAGCGAGTGGGCCGCGATCGCGAAACCGACCACGAGGAAGACGAAGGCCGTGGCGAGAAAGGCCACGAACTCCCAGACCGTGTCGAGCGCCTCCTCGGTTCGCTCCGACAGGCCGTGGCGACGGCCGTAGCTGCCAAGGACGATACCGGCGACGGCGGTCGCGATGACCCCCGATTGGTGGAGCGCGTCGGCCGCCAGATATGTGCCGTAGGCCAGCACGACCGACAGGCTGATCTCGATCAGGTGATCGCCGACACTGGGCAGGATGCGCGATGCGGCAAAGCCCGCCCCCGCGCCCAGGGCGGCCGACAGGATCACGACAGAGACGAACTCGAAGCCTATCTCGGCCGGGCTCATCGGGCGCGTCACGAAGTCGACGGCAATGGCGAAGACGACGATTCCCGTGCCGTCGTTGAACACGCTTTCGGCCTCTACGAGGGTCGCCAGGCGACGTGGCGAGCGCAGCCGCTTGAACGTGGCAATGACCGCCGCCGGATCGGTGGCCGACAGCATCGCCCCAACCACGAACGCCTCCGGCGCCGCCAGCCCGGCCCCAAAGTGCAGAGCAGCCGCAATCAGGGCGGCGCTGACGAAGACGCCCGGACCGGCAAGCAGCGCCACTCCCCCAAGGGACGGTCGGAGCTTGCCGAAATCGGTCTGGTACGAAGCCTCGAAGATGAGCGCCGGCAGCAGAACCACGAGCACGAGCTGCGGCGTGATCTCAACGTGCAGCGGCTGGCCGAACGCCCCGGCGACGAGACCGAAGGCGACCAGGCCGACTGTGTATGGCAAATTGATTCGTCGCGCCAGCAGCGTGACCAGCGCGGCCGCACCGACCAGGAATACGAAGAGTCGGATGAGTTCGAGAGTTGTATCGCCCGAGTTCAACCCATGGACTCGCCGCCGGCCGCCTCCACCAGCGACGCAAGACCCTTCAGTCCAGCGCTCTTCGACTGCATCTCGGTCCCCAGCAGGTCGTATGGCCAACCGCGCCGCTCGCCTCGGCTCGCGTTCACGTTATCACCGCCGTCTTCACGCGCCGAAGCGTCCACGGGCCCGAACTCGCTCCGTGACTCACCAGCACCTGCCTCGCCGAGCGAAATCGCCGTAGACACGACGTCAGTCACCGGCACAAGACGCCGCGGATCTCCAGGCGGCCCGACGTAACGCCAGCCATGCTCTTCGTAGTCAGGCGGGACCAGCAGCTTCCGCGGCCCCCAATCCCCCGTGTCACAAGCCAACCCCGTCGCCGCAGGCACGCCGCACTTGGCGCATGGGCCCCAGTGGCAGTCGGGGGTGGTCCTGGCCGCCAGCGCCCTCTTTCGCTCGCGGAGCAAGAACGCTGCTGAGACGCCGGCGTTCAGATGCGCCCACGGCAGACGCTCATCGGTGGGAATGTCGCGCTGTCCGTACCAGGCCGGGTCGAGCCCCGATTCGGCGAATGCCTCCAGCCAGATCGGGAAGTCGAAGTGCTCGTCCCAGGCATCGAAACGAGCGCCCTTCTGCCACGCCCGACGAATGACGACGCCGAGGCGCCGGTCACCGCGCCCCAGTGCAGCCTCCAGGACTGAGCTGTTCGGGTCGTGCCAGGACAAGGTCAGACCCCTGACGTGCATCGCCTTGCGAAGCGCGTCGACCTTTGCCTCGATCTCCGTGGTTGTGTCCTGGCCATCCCACTGGAACGGCGTCGAAGCCTTTGGTACGAAGGTCGAGACGTTGACCTTGACCCCGGCCCGGCCTCCGTGGCGTTTGCGACCCATCTCCAGGACTCGCCGCGAGATAGCCGCGATCGCCAGGACGTCGACCATGGTCTCCCCTGGCAGACCGATCATGAAGTAGAGCTTTACCGAGCTCCATCCGCGATCGAACGCCAGCTCAGCGCATCTGGCGATCTCCTCGTCGCTCACCCCTTTGTTGATTGTGTCGCGAAGCCGCTGACTGCCCGCTTCGGGCGCAAACGTGAAGCCGCCACGGCGTCCGCGTGGTTCTAATGCGTCGACCAGCTCAACAGTGAACGCGTCAACGCGAGTGCTCGGCATCGAGAGAACCGTTCCGGGCAGGCGCGAATGCAGCGCAGTCGCGACCTCTCGCACGTACGTGTAGTCGGCGGTGGAGAGGCTGGTCAGGCCGATCTCCTCGTACCCGGTCGCCCGCAGGATCGCCTGGGCCGCCTCGATCGCGACGTCTGGCGCTCGCTCGCGGAGGGGCCTTGACTGCATGCCAGCTTGACAGAAACGGCAGCCTCGAGTGCAGCCGCGCATGACTTCGAGCTGGGCGCGGTCGAAGACGATGCCGACATTGGGCACGAGCTGCCGGATGCCTTGGACCTTGGTCTCGAAGTCGGAGGCGATGCGACCGGTCACTGTGGCAGCGGCAGAGTCGTCGAGGCGGTCCAGGCCGTCGAACCGGCCATCGGCCAGGTAGCGAGGCCGGTAGAACGACGGCACGTACACCCCGGGTATTGCGGCCAGGGCACGCAGCGCGGTCGTCCGGCGCACGGCGCGACACCACTCGCCGCCGGTGGCGGGCGAGGTCCCGATTCGACGGTTCCACCCGAGAGCTTCGAGCACGTCGCTGATCTCCAGGACCACGTCCTCGCCTTCACCAAGGACCACGGCATCGACGAAATCCGCAAATGGCTCCGAGTTCAGGACGATCGACCCGCCGGCGATGACCAGCGGGTCGGCCTCCGAACGTTCACTCGTCGTCAACCCGACTCCACCGAGGTCGAGCATCTCGAGCAGGTTCGTGAAGACAAGCTCGAACCCGAGGCTCAGCCCGAGGACATCGAACTCGCGCAGGGGCCGGTGTGTCTCGAGACTCCAGAGCGGAACTCCAGCCGCCCGAAGCTCGGCCTGGAAGTCGACGTCCGGGGCAAAGCACCGCTCCGCGAGTCGGTCGGGTCGATCGTTCAGGACCTCGTACAGGATCCGTAGCCCAAGGTTGCTCATCCCTATCTCGTACAGGTCGGGATAGGCGAAGCACCATTTCAGGGCCGTGGCGTCCCACTCCTTTCGGACGGAATTCCACTCGCCACCGACATAGCGGCCGGGCTTGCGAACACGGCCGACTATCCGCTCGACCGCGGTTCCCGGAAGCGGTTCGGGATGGTAGAACGGCCCGGCGAGCCCCGTCGGCAGTGGCGCGCCGGCGGGCGTCGTCCTTGGGAGTGGCTGGCCTACGAGTCCACTCGTCATCGTGCGTCGGCTCGACTGCTCGTCTGACCCAGGTCTGCGGCCCACAACCGGGCGTATCGAGCGGGACGATCGCGCAACGGCCCTGTTACCACTCTGGTTTCTCCCGACGTAGATTCGTACTCTGGAGCGTGCCCAAACCCGCGGCAAGGCTGACGAGCGATGCGCCGCCGTAGGAGATAAACGGCAGCGGAATGCCTGTCACCGGAAGCATGCCCATAACCATGCCGACGTTGACCAGCACCTGGAAGAAAATCATGATCGCCAGACCGCAGCCAATGAAGGTCGCGAACGGATCGGTTGAGCGCCAGGCGCATACGAGCAGGCGCCAGATCAACAACGCAAACAGGATCAATACGACCATCGCGCCGACAAACCCGAGCTCCTCAACCAGTATGCCCCACACGAAGTCGGTCGTAGCTACGGGGAGGGCCACACTGCCATTGGTCAGGCCTTTGCCACCAAACCCTCCGGAAACCACGGCCGCCTCGGCCTGGATGATCTGGTAGCCGGCACCCTGCGGGTCGGCCCCTGGATTGAGTAGAGTCAGCAGCCGGGCCTGCTGGTAGTCGGCCATATGTGCCCAGACGAAAGGGACTGCCGCTACTACGGCCGTTGCGAGCGTCCCCAGCCAGAAGAGGCTCGCGCCTGACATGAACAGCAGGCCGGCTACAGTGGCCACCAGAACCAGCGACGTTCCCAGATCGGGCTGCAGCATCACCAGAATCCACGGCGGAATCAAAATGGCCAAAATGCCGATGATCGTCCACGGGGACTTGATATTCGGCTGGCGAGCGGCGAGATACGCAGCAAAGACCACCACCATGACTATCTTGGCCAGCTCACTGAATTGGAACTGGAAACCTGCGATTACGATCCAGCGGGCCGCGGAACCTGCCTGGCCGGTTCCACTCCCGATTCGCAGCGTCAAGACAAGCAGAGCGATATTGATGAAGTACAACGGCCATGCGAACGAACGCAGCCACCTGTAGTCGAAGATGGTGGTGAGGCCGAGAACCACGGCCGCGATGACGGCCCACATGATCGTTCGTACGAACGGCGAGTTGATCGTCAGGGGCGTTTGGGTCGTGCCCACGCTATTGCTATACGCCATGGCGAAACCGAAAAGCGTCAGCAGGATCGCATACGTGGTGAGCTGGAAGTCATAGTTGCGCCAGGCCAGCTGACCAGACTTGGGCTCCCAGGCCCGAAGCTTGAGGGTCTGGGAGCTCAGGATCTTCATCGCTCGGTCGTCCCGTCAGTCCCTGTTCGGACTTCCGTAGAAGTTGGTAGTCTTGGTAGTCCAGGTCAGCACGTAGCCCGGGGTGTGGGTATTGAACGCCTCAGCCGCACTCTTGATCAGACCGTAGTGAAGCATCAGGTAGTACTTGACCACTTCAGTGGCGACATTGCCCCAAGTGTCGGCGCCGTAGATGAAGGCCACAACCGCCAGCTGCGAGTCCGGCTTGCTGAAGTCGTCCACGTATGGGTTGGCCGGCACATAGCCGACAAACCACTCGTGATATGGGAGGCGGCCGTATTTGTCGGGGACGCCGAACTCGGCGGTGCCGGTCTTGCCAGCGACCGCGATCGGCAGGTCAACCAGGTTATATGTATGTCGCGTCGTGACCACGGCGCGTGTGGCCACGCGTATGTCCTCGAGGACCTGCTGTGAGATAGGGGTTCCATCTGCGGCGTGCAGTTGATTCTCCACTACCGGCTGGATGTTGGTTACAGCGCCGGTGGCCCCGTTGGTGATCGACTCAACGACCTGCGGCTGGTACACCGTGCCGCCGTTCGCGAGAGCGCAATAGGCGTTGAGGAGCTGGAGCGGCGTTGCCGCGTCGTAGCCCTGCCCAATGCCCGCCTGCATGATCTCGCCGGTGTACATGGTGTCCCCGTAGTTGGCCTCTTTCCAGGCGTTTGTCGGGACTATTCCGGTTGCGGTCTCGGGCAGGTCGACCCCGGTTGGCTTGCCGAACCCATACTGGCTTGCCCAGTATGTGAGCTTGTCGATTCCAACCAAATTGGCCAGTTGATAGAAGAACGTGTCACTCGAGTAGGCGACCCCCTGTGTGATATTCAGGGGCCCCCAGCCTTGCTTGTTCCATTCCCAGAACTTGTATGCGCCGATCTGGATATACGGCTGCGAAAGGAGGGTCGTCGAAGTGTTGATTGACGGAGCAAGACTGCCGACGGTACTGCCGGTCGGCGGCGCCGTCAATGGGGGCCCAGCGACAAGGCCGGCCGTGCCGGTCACGAGCTTGAACGTCGAGCCGGGTGCGTACTGGGCACCAATAGCCTTGTTGAGGAGTGGCTGGCTCGGGTCGGCAAGCAGGGCCTGGAAATCGGTGTCGCTGATGCCGTCGGCAAAGAGTTGGTCATTGTAGCTGGGCAAGCTCACCATCGCCAGGATCTTCCCATTCTGGGGGTCCTCGACGATGATCACGCCCATCTTCACGCCGGAGGCGCTCAGGCCCCATTGCAGAGCCTGTTGTGCGATCTGCTGCTCGTGAGTGCTGATATTGAGCGTCAGCGAGTCGCCGGGAATCGGCGGCTGGCCGCCGGTGACGAGCCCCGGGATGGGCTTGCCGGAGCTGTCGAGCGCAACCGTCTGTGTTCCGTACGTGCCACGAAGCGCGGGCTCGTAGTAGTTCTCGAGGCCCGCCTGGCCCACGACGTCCTGGGGCGAGTCGCCCACGTGTTTCCCGTCGGTTAGTTGTGTCGCCGTGATCTGGCCTTCGTAGCCGAGCAGCTCCGCGAACAAGTTCTGGGTCAGGTACTCGCGCTTCGACGAGACCGCCACGCTCACCCCGGGGAGCAGGTTGGCGTTCTCCTCGATGAATCGGGCCACCTCGGCGGAGACGCCGTCGGCGATTTTGACCGGTACGTACAGGGATCCGGTGGCGCTGTCGATCTGCGTCTCGATGTAGATGGGATCAAGGTTGAGCACCGAGCCAAGTCGACCCGCAACCGTTGACTCCTGGGCCAGAGGAAGATCGCTGGGAGTGACCGTGACGGAGTAGTCGACTACGTTCTGGACCAGCGGGGCTCCGGAAGCATCGTAGATCAAGCCCCGCGTAGACGGAACGGACTCGACAGCACCAGTCGGCTGAGCATTGACGGCCGCCTGGTTGACCTGCTGCCCCTGGAGTACCTGCAGGTAAGCCAGCCGCGTAGTGAGTGCGGTGACGCCTACAACCACGGCCAGGGCGAAAGCTCCGAACCGATAGACGTTCTTGGGCTCGCTCCGATTGCTCTCGACTGGAGCGCTCATTCGGTCACCTCCACCAGAGGACGCGCTCTCGCTGCTCCGCCCTCCTCTTGATCCCAATCACCAGTGGAGCTGCGAGTGCCGCGAGCATTCCATTCGCCAGCGCAGCGGCAATTAGGGTTGGCAGTTGAATCGGCGGAGCCGGGGGGCTCAGGAGTCCGATGGTCAAGTCCGAGACTACGAGGAAGATCGGCGTCAAGACAGCCACGGCAACAACACATCCTAGAAAGCGAGACCGAGCCACCAGCGGTTCGGCGACTGTCGCAAGCGCGACTACGATCAGCATCTCGAAGACGCTGGACCCGAGTGGTCTCATGGCGAAAATATCGAGAGACAGGCCGCCGACGAAGGCCCATGCCATTCCATTCTGGAAACCGTAGACCAGGGTCACCGTGACGGCGAGAACGAGCGACAACTGAAGCTGAGCGCCGGCGATCTGGTAGCGCGACGCGATCGTGAGTTCCAAGAGCGCCGCTATGCCGGCGCCGACCGCCGCGAATGCGGGACCCATTGCGGCCAGCCCTCTGTAGCGGGGTTGGAGTTGACACTCCGGTATGAGGAGTGCGACCGACTAGCGGCATCGACTCGGGGAGTATAGGCGCGGAGGCAAGTTTGGGACAACGCGCGGCCTGCCCGCCGGATGGAGCTCAGCCATGGTGTCGTTGCCGTGAGGGACTTTCTCGAGCCGGCCGCCAGAACCGAAGAGCCCGGCAAGTCGTGTCGCTCGAACTGGGAATGCCGTCGGCTCCAAACCCGCGGGCGGGTGCCGTGAGGTCGCGCATGAACCCCGAGGGGGTCGCTCGGCACCAAGAACCAACTCAGCAGAACACCTGACGGTGGTTGGCAGACCGGTTTCCGATTCTCGCTGGCAGGCACATTGACAACTTCAAGGACGCGTGGTGAGCCGAGTGGTGCGCGGTGCCGATTGGCACTTCTGGACAAACCCCCTATCCAAGGAACACGACCTCGCATCCGCCCAACTCACTGCGATCCCTCGACCGGTCGTATGTGGTGTAGCGGCCGTCCGTGGCGTCCAGAAGAGCCCGTGCGGTCGGAGTTGCACGTGAAACATGCATCAGTGGGGCCCGTCTGCGGGGCCGGATCGAGTCGGCGTGAGGATGTCGCAGACCAGAGCACCGGGCCCCCACCCTTGTTTCACGCAAAACCCGAAAGCCACTGCGACTTCTCGTGGCAAACGGCGGTGCCTGGACTATCCAGCCACGAGGTCAGAGTCGTCAACGGGCACAACCATCGCCGACCGCCGATCCCACATCCACTCGGGCCGACAAACAGCCAAGATGCCGCCGCCACAGGTTCTAGAGAGCGCCCGAACGTTCGACGTAAGCCCGCCGCAAGCCAGGACAAAGGCGTTTCCAATAAGGTCGACGACGCCAGCGCCCGTTGACTTAGTCTCCCAGCACGACAGGCCTCCGAAGCCCGCCGGCGAAGCGCCTTGAACCCGAGAGACCGCCCCGAATGATAGAATCTAAACGTGCCGATGACCGAAATGGGGTTCTGATTGGGCCAGATCATCGCCTGCGCCAACCAGAAGGGCGGCGTCGGCAAGACCACCACAGTTGTCAATCTTTCCACCTACCTGGCCCTCGCAGGAGACGCCGTCCTCATCATAGACCTCGATCCACAGGGCAACGCGACAAGCGGCTTCGGGCTCGATCGCGACCAGATACGGCATTCGGTCTACGACGCGATCATCGAAGACAGCAACGTTTCCGAGCTCATCCTGCCGACTGCGATCCCCGGCCTCTCGATGGTTCCTTCGTCGATCTCGCTCGCCGGAGCCGAGGTCGAGCTAGCGCCTCTGCATCAGCGCGAGCGTCGCCTCGCACGCATCCTGACCGAATTGGTAGCCGCCTACGACTACATCGTGCTCGACTGCCCGCCCTCTCTCGGTCTCTTAACGGTGAATGCGCTCACCGCCGCCGACGCAGTGATCATCCCCATCCAGTGCGAGTACTACGCCCTGGAAGGCCTGTCCCAGCTAATTGCCACGATCAATCTAGTCCGGAACCACCTGAATCCGGACCTCGCAATCAAGGGCGTGGTGATGACAATGTACGATCCACGGACGAACCTCTCCGCCGAGGTCGATGCGGAGGTGCGGAAGCATCTTGGGCAAGCCGTGTTCGAAACCGTCATTCCTCGGAGCGTTCGCCTTTCCGAGGCGCCCAGCTACGGCCTGCCCATTGCCCTTTACCGGCCCGATTCGAAAGGCGCGGAAGCCTACAGCGCACTGGCCGCCGAACTGCGTTTACGCGATGGAAGGCCCGAGTCGGTCCGGCGCCCCACCGCCGACGGAATTGTTCCGAGTGGCGAAGGTCACCCCAAAGCTGTCGAAGGGAGTCCGAGTTGACGCCGCAGCACGTCGAGCGGCACACCGGCCTGGGGCGTGGGCTTGGGGCCCTGATTCCACAGACCAGCCCGGCGGGTGCGGCGCCCGTTGAGATTCCCATCTCCCGAATCCGCGGCAATCCCTACCAGCCTCGACAGCAACTCGAGCGGAAAGCGCTTGAATCACTGGCGGGCAGCATAGCCATCCACGGTGTTCTTCAGCCCGTTCTCGTCACCGAAGTCCTCGATGGCTATCAGCTGGTGGCTGGTGAGCGACGAGTACGCGCCGCGCAGATGGCAGGCCTGGACCACGTTCCTGCAATCGTTCGCCAGATGGCGGAACGAGACCAACTGGCCGTCGCGCTCGTCGAGAACGTCCAACGAGCCGACCTCAACGCCATAGAGGAGGCTCACGCATATCGACAGCTCGCCGAAGACTTCGGTCTGACACAGGACGAGATCGCAGCCCGTGTCGGCCGGGCTAGATCCACCGTTGCCAACACGCTTCGACTGCTCGACCTCGAGCCTGCGGTCCAGCAGGCCCTGAGCGAGGGCAACATCATGGAAGGCCATGCCCGAGCCCTGGCGGGGGCGTCGCCCGCGGGGCAGCGGCAGCTCCTCGAAGCCGTGATGGCTCGCGGACTGTCGGTCCGACAGACCGAGGAGCTGGTCCGCAGACTGCACGATCGTCCCGCGAGACGACCGGACACGACTGCCGACCCCGACACGGAGATGGAGCGTCTCGAGGGCGATCTCCGTCGGGCGCTGGGCACAAAGGTCCTCCTCGCTCGATCGCGGAAGGGCGGACGCATCGTCATCGAGTACTACAGCGATGAGGAGTTCTCGCGCCTCTTCGACCGCCTGACCGGAGGAGTCTCTTGACCCAGGATCTCCCGCGCGCTGCCAACGGATCGACCGTCGGATCAGCGACCGGCTCGACTCAACCGGTTGCGGCTCGCCGCTCCCGCGTCTCGGCCTCCACCGACTACAACGCCGAGAGCATCCAGGTTCTCGAAGGCCTGGACCCCGTCCGGAGACGGCCCGGCATGTATATCGGCTCGACTGACTTGAGGGGCCTCCACCACCTGGTCTGGGAGGTCGTCGACAACTCGATTGACGAAGCGATGGCCGGCCACGCCGCCCACGTCGAGGTCCGCATGCTCGAGGACGGCTCCGTGCGGGTGACCGACGACGGGCGCGGAGTCCCGGTCGGTCGCCACCCCAGTGGTAAGGACGCCCTCGAGATTGTCCACACCGTCCTGCATGCCGGCTCCAAGTTCGGTGGCGGCGGGTACAAGGTTTCGGGTGGTCTTCACGGCGTCGGCGTGAGCGTGGTCAACGCGCTTTCGGAATCGCTACGCGTCGAGTCGGCCAGAGACGGCTCCGTGTGGGCCCAGGAATATTCCCGCGGAGTTCCCACCACGCCGGTGCTAAAGGTCTGTCCCCAGGGCAGTCGCCGAGGCACGACTACCACCTTCAAGGCCGATCCCGAGGTCTTCGAATCCATCGAGTTCTCCTTCGACACCATCGCCCAGCGTCTGCGTGAGTCGGCCTATCTGAACAAGGGGCTCTGGATCCGCCTGCTGGACGATCGAGCCGAACGAGAACGTTCGTTCTATTTCGAGGGCGGCCTCGTCTCTTTCGTCCGTCACCTCAACAAGAACAAGGAAACACTGCACAGCCGACCGATCTACGTCGAGCGGCGCGAAAACTCCACCTCGATCGAGGTCGCTCTCCAGTACAACGACTCCTACACGGAGAACGTTTTCAGTTTCGCTAACAACATCAACACCGTCGACGGCGGTAGCCACCTCACCGGTTTCCGAGCTGCGCTGACGCGTTCACTGAACGATTACGCCAGGCGCGCCAGCATTCTCAAGGATGCCGACGCTAATCTCTCGGGCGAGGATGTTCGCGAAGGCCTCACCGCTGTTGTGAGCGTGAAGCTTGTCGAGCCCCAGTTCGAGGGCCAGACCAAAGCCAAGCTCGGCAATGCCGAGATCAAGGGCCAGGTCGAGGCGGCCGTTGCGGAGGGGATCGGCCAGTACCTGGACGAGAACCCAACGGATGGCCGGCGCATAATCGAGAAGTCGCTCACGGCCGCCCGCGCGCGCGAGGCGGCACGCAAGGCCCGCGACCTGGTCATCCGCAAGGGTGCCCTCGAAGGCATGTCGCTGCCGGGCAAGCTGGCCGACTGCCAGGAGCGCGACCCTGCCAAGAGCGAGTTGTACATCGTCGAAGGGGACTCGGCCGGTGGCTCGGCCAAGCAGGGTCGCGATCGGCGCTTCCAGGCGATCCTGCCGCTCCGCGGCAAGCTCCTCAACGTCGAGAAGGCGCGCCTCGACAAGATCGTGTCCAGTGAGAACATCCGGCCCCTCGTGATCGCGCTCGGCGCAGGCATCGGCGACTCTCTCGACCTGACCAAGCTCCGCTACCACCGCATCATCATCATGACCGACGCCGACGTCGACGGAGCCCACATCCGAACCTTGCTCCTGACGTTCTTTTTCCGGCACATGCCTCAAGTGATCGAGAACGGCTACCTCTTCATAGCCCAGCCGCCGCTCTTCAGAGTCAGCACCGGCAAGCAGACCCACTACGCCGGGTCGGAGCCGGAGCGCGACGCGATCGTCAAGAAGCTGGCCACCAAGAACGTGACAGTCCAGCGCTTCAAGGGTCTCGGCGAAATGAACGCCGACCAGCTCTGGGATACGACGATGAACCCAGAGACCAGGACCCTCCTGCGGGCCGAGGTGGAGGACGCGGCCGAGGCCGACGCCATCTTCACGATGCTTATGGGCGAACGCGTGGAGCCGCGTAAGGACTTCATCAAGACCGAAGCCCGAAAGGTCCAGAACCTCGATGTCTGAACCGGCTTCCCAGCAGCCGCCCGGTTCGACCGACAACGCCCGGTTCGACACTCACGAGGATCTCACTCGCATGGCCCCGGCCCGCGAAGCCACCCCCCGGACGGACGCAGCCCGGGGGGCCCTGCCCCAGGAGGCTACGGCGCGGCCGGCGATAGTTCATCCAGCGGTCCTTCGATACGAGGACTTCAGGATCAGGCCGCACAACTGCTTCGCCTGCGGCGAGCTCAACGATGTCGGCCTGCATCTCAAGCTCAACCTCGAGTCCGGCCGCTGCTGGACGGAATTGCAGATGCCGCGGCGCTTCGAGGGCTGGGAAGGGACCATCCACGGCGGCATCCTCTGTACCATCCTGGACGAGGTCATGGCTTGGGCCCTCGTTGAACACGACAACTGGGGTGTCACGGCCCGCATGAGCATCGACTTCCGCAAACCCGTCAGCGTTGGCCAGGCGATCCGCGCAGAGGGATGGATCACGGAGTCCCGGCGCCGCATCCAGGTCACGGCCGGCCGGATAGTCGATTCCGAAACAGGCGCTGAACTCGCCGTTGCCGAGGCCACGTATGTGGCCGCTTCGGGAGCCCGCAAGCGCGAGCTCAAGGAGCGCTACGGATTCACCGAAAGCCGAGCGGAATGAGCCCCGCCGCTATTTCGCCGATCACCCAAGCCTCGAACGACTTCGTGGCGGCGCACATCGTCAGGGCGGCTGCGATCGGCGAGCGGCTGGCGGACCTGGTGGGCGACCCGGACGTCTTCGTCGCCGCCACCCAGCACGGCTTTGAGACTCTCGCGGATCCGGTCTACGCCGACGGATCCCGCTCCATCGCGCCTGGCCTCGGGCCCATTCTCGGCGTGCGCTTACCGCTGATGGAGGCCGTCGACAAGACGTTCAAGCGCGCCACTCGCGAGACCTCAACCTCTCTTTTGGTCGACGCGGTGGACCGGCTGCTCCGCGAAGACCTGCGCGAGCTGCGCTGGTTCGGCATCTGGAACCTCGGGCGTCTCCTACCAACAGACCCGGAACGCACCTGGCAGCTGCTGCGCGGTGCGGCCCGCTTGTCGGACGAGTGGATCACCGTCGACACCCTCGCCCACCCTTACGGCGAGGGCATCCTGCGCGACCCGCGCCGATGGACGGAGATCGAGCAGCTCGTCTACTCGCCGTCGCGCTGGGAGCGACGCCTCGTCGGCTCGACCATAGCCACGTTGCCACACGTCCGCGGCATCTCCGGCGGAAGGAGCCCGATGGTCGTCGAGCGAGGGCTGGCACTCGTCGGCCAGCTTATCGGCGACACGGAGCCCGACGTCCAGAAGGCGCTTTCGTGGGCGCTCAGGGCTATTGCCCAGCTGGATCAATCGGCCGTGGCCAGCTTCCTCGCGGCGGAGGCCGAAACGGCCCGCCGGAACGCCGACGGCCATCGCGCCTGGGTCATTCGCGACAGCCTCTCCAAGCTTCCCGCTGACACCGCCGCAGTCCTGCGCGACCGGCTCGATCGCATCCGTCGCAGGCCTGGTGCCCCTTCCACGTC
Organism: Candidatus Limnocylindrales bacterium; assembly: GCA_036404515.1. Lineage (GTDB taxonomy): Bacteria > Chloroflexota > Limnocylindria > Limnocylindrales > CSP1-4 > Fen-1039. Next base: position 50,277 of record DASWZK010000018.1, on the reverse strand, counting down.
GCATGCCGCGGCGGCCGCGGCCGGGTTCTTCCAAGGCATCGACGCCGGCGTCGCGCCGCAGCCCGCTCAAAGCCCAGGGAGGGATAACGCATCATGACCGACGATCTGGGCCAGGTTCGAGTCGTCCGCGTCGAGGACGAGATGCGGACCAGCTACCTCGACTACGCGATGAGCGTCATCGTCCAGCGCGCGCTGCCCGACGTTCGCGACGGCCTCAAGCCGGTCCACCGCCGCATCCTGTTCACGATGGGCGAGATGGGCCTCTCGTCCAGCTCGTCGTATCGCAAGTGCGCGGCAATCGTCGGCGAGGTCATGGGCAAGTACCACCCGCACGGCGACGCGGCCCTCTACGACGCCCTCGTCCGACTCGCCCAGGACTTCTCGATGCGCTACCCGCTCGTCGACGGCCAGGGCAACTTCGGCTCGATCGACGGCGACAGCGCCGCGGCTATGCGCTACACCGAGGCTCGCCTGACGGGCATCGCTGCCGAGATGCTGGCCGACATCGACCGTAACACTGTCGACTTCATCGACAACTACGACGGGACACAGAAGGAGCCACAGGTCCTCCCATCGAGGCTGCCGAATCTGCTCGTCAACGGCTCGTCCGGCATCGCCGTCGGAATGGCGACAAACATCCCGCCGCACCATCTGGGCGAAGTTTGCGACGCCGCCCGAGCCCTGATCGACGACCCGGAACTGACCTCGGACGACCTGTGCAAGTACATCGCCGGCCCCGACTTCCCGACCGGCGGCACGATGTTCCGCTACGAAACGCGCCGCAACCCCATCACCGGCGAGAGCGAGACCGTCGACGCGATCCGCGAGATGTACGCCCACGGCCGGGGTCGAGTTGTGGTTCGGGCCCAGGTCGCCTTCGAGGAAACCCGGAACGGCCGAATGGCCATCATCGTGACCGAGCTGCCTTACATGGTGAACAAAGCAGCCCTGCTCGAGAAGATGGCCGAGCTGGTCGGAGCCAAGAAGATCGATGGCATCGCAGACCTGCGCGACGAATCCGACCGGGACGGCATGCGCATCTACGTTGAGATAAAGCGCGACGCCGATCCGCATCGCGTTCTCAACAACCTGTTCAAGCACACGGCCATGCAGATCGCGTTCAACCTCAACATGCTCGCCCTGGTCGACGGTCAGCCCCAGACGTTGCCCCTCAAGGCCGTGCTGCAGCACTACATCGACCATCGGCGCGAGGTCGTTCGCCGCCGCACCGAATTCGACCTGGAGAAGGCTCGGGCCCGGGCTCATATCCTGGAAGGCCTCAAGATCGCCCTCGACAACCTCGACGAGGTGATCAAGACCATCCGCGAGTCGGCCGACGTCGAGAAGGCCCGCAACAACCTCATGTCCCGCTTCGGGCTGACCGAGATCCAGGCCCAGGCCATCCTCGACATGCGCCTTGCGCGCCTTGCGGCCCTCGAACGCAAGAAGATCGAGGACGAGTACCTCGAGGTCATCCAGCTCATCGCCGAGCTGGAGGACATTCTGGCGAACCCGTCGCGCATCCTCGCCGTCATCAAGGACGAGCTGACCGTCCTCAAGGCCAAGTACGCCGGCGCCCGCCGCACCCGGATCGCCGACGACTCCAGCCGCGAGATGACCGACGAGGACCTCATCGCCGACGAAGACGTCGTCGTCACCATCAGCCGGCGCGGCTACATCAAGCGCCAGCCCGTGGCTGCCTACCGCCGCCAGGCCCGTGGCGGAAAAGGGATCATCGGCCACGTGACCCGCGAGGAGGACGCCGTGGAGCACCTCCTCGTCGCCAACACGCACGACTGGGCGTTGTTCTTCACTAACCGCGGCCGGGTCTTCTCGGCCAAGGTCCACACCATCGTCGACGCGAGTCGCCAGGCCAAGGGAATCGCCATCATCAACCTGCCCGGCGTCCAGGTCGAGCCGGGCGAGGTGCCCATGGCCACGATCACACTGCCCGACTTCAGCGCCGGCAAGTTCCTGGTCATGGCCACCCGCAACGGTGTGGTCAAGAAGACGCCGCTCGAGCAGTTCGAGAAGGTTCGAAGCAGCGGGATAATCGCCATCACCATCGCCCCCGACGACGAGCTGGCATGGGTGGACGTGGCCACCGGCAAGGACGACGTGATCGTTGCCACGGCCCAGGGTAAGATCGCCCGCTTCCCCGAGGGCGAGGTTCGACCGATGGGACGTCCCGCCGCCGGGGTCATCGGCATCCGCCTGGCCAGCTCGACGGATCATGTCGTTGGCATGAGCGTCGTCCAACCGACGGCCGACATGCTGGTCCTGACCGAGACCGGCTACGGCAAGCGCGTGCCGCTGACGGAGTTCCGGCCGATGCACCGCGGCAGCCAGGGCGTCCGGCTGATCTCGTTGGAAGGCAAGAAGACGGGCGAGGTGGCCGCAGTCCAGCAGGTCACAGAGGGCGACGAGGAGCTGCTTCTCATCAGCGCCGGCGGCCAGGTAGTCCGGACCGAGACGAACACCATCAATCGCTACTCATCCGGTGCCCGTGGCGTAATCGTCATGCGTCTGAACGCGGGGGATAAGGTCGTGGGCATCGCCGCATTCCGGGCGGGGCTGGCACAACGGGGTGGCATATCGGACAATGCTCCCGGAGGCACCAAGCCGGCGCCCGAACACGGGAAGCCAAAGTGACCGACAGTCGAACCCGGGAGACAGCCTTGCCAACGGCAGACCAGTACGACGTCTACACCGGGAACGCCAACCCGGAGCTGGCGCGGAACATCTGCCGCTATCTTGGGATCGATCTAGGTCGAGCCGAGGTCTTCGAGTTCGCGAACGAGAACATCTTCGTTCGGATCGTCGACAACGCCCGGGAGAAGGACGTCTTCCTCATTCAGCCGACCTCCAGGCCGGTCAACAAGTCGATCATGGAGCTGCTGATCATGATCGACGCTTTCAAGCGTGCCAGCGCCGGCCGGATCACCGCCGTCGTCCCATACTACGGCTACGGCCGGTCGGACAAGAAGGACCAGCCCCGCGTCCCCATCACTGCTCGACTGATTGCCGACATGATGACCGTCGCGGGGGCGAACCGCATTCTCACGGTTGACCTGCACCAGGGCCAGATCCAGGGCTTCTTCAACATCCCAGTGGACGAGCTGACCGCCGTCCATCTCCTGTCCGGCCATTTCCGCCAGAAGCAGATCGAGAACCTGGTCGTGGTTACCGACCTGGGCTTCGCCAAACGTGCCCGAGCCTTCGCCGAGCTGCTGGATGCGCCCCTCGCAATCGTCGAGAAGCGGCGCATCGGCAACCAGGACCGGGCGGAAGTCCTCAACGTCATCGGCGACGTCCGCGGCAAGCGGGCGATCATCGTCGACGACGAGATCGACACGGCCGGGACCCTCACCCAGATAGTCGACGCGCTGCAGCGCGAAGGCGTCACCGAGATGTACGCCTGCGCCACTCACGCTGTCCTATCGGAACCGGCAGTAGAGCGCATCGCCGAGTCCGTCCTTTGCGAAGTCGTCGTCACCGATTCGATCCCCATCCCGCCGGAGAAGCGCGGTGGAAAGATCAAGGTTGTCTCGCTGGCCCCGCTCATCGCCGAAGCGATCGTCCGTATCCATCGCGGCCAGTCCGTCGGAGCGCTCTTCACCAGCGAGGTTCAGTTCACACAAGAGATGCTTCTGTGGGACCACGAAGCTGGGACCGGACGACCCTTCGCGAGTGGCGACGGCCGCTCCGCCGACGGGCCGACGGTCGCCGGTTGAAACGCTGCCGCCGCGGCGGCAGAGGACCAGGCTTCAGAGAATCAAGGGCGCTGACCCGAACGGCAGGCAACCAGCTCGGATGGCGCAAGGAGATCTTCCTCTATGACGCTTCAGCTGCATCGACCCGACGGGAGGGGCGGCCTGGTTCCTACGCCACCGGCCGGTCGTAGCCGGGCCGAGGATTGGCGGGGCGGTCTCCGGTCTGTTCGATGGCGAGTCGCGCCATTGCGCAATTCGGAGATGAACCCCACCTCGACTGCGGCAGCCGTGGTCTTCTGGGTCGTGCTCGCCGGCCTCACCTTCGCCCTGCTTTTGTTGGGCTACGGATCGCACTTCTGGCACTAGCCGGGGGGGATGCGAGCCGTACTCGCTCGCTGGCCTATACTTTCGGCCCAGCCCTCGGCCCGACCGGGGAGCTGGCATCGGCCGGCGCCGAGGGGCGTCGCCGCCTCGGCCGAGGCCCTGGCCAATGGCCCGCGACGCGGGCCGCCAACGATCGTGAGCCTGAATGCTTGGCTTCCTGAACCGCTTCGTCGACTCGAACGACCGCGAGATCCGGCGCATCGAACCTCTCGTCGAGAGGATAAATGAGCTAGAGCCCGAGATGCAGGCGCGCTCCGACGAGGAGATACGCGCCTTCGTCGACGAGATTCGCGAGGAGATCCGCGACGCCGGCGAGCCCGAGGAGCCATCCGACGACGAACGTCACAACCCCGAGCTGGAGCGTCGACGGGAGATCGCCAAGGAGCGTCGCAAGCGCGAGCACGAACGCCTCCAGGACGCCCTGGACAAGGTCCTGCCCGAGGTCTTCGCCGCAACCCGAGAAGCCATGCAACGGACGCTGAGCATGCGCCATTTCGATGTCCAGCTCACGGGCGGCATCGTTCTTCACCAGGGCAAGATTGCCGAGATGCGAACCGGCGAGGGCAAGACTCTAGCCGCGCCGCTGGCGGCCTCACTCAACGGCCTCACCGGCCACGGCGTCCACGTCGTCACCGTCAACGACTACCTGGCCCGTCGCGACGCCCAGTGGATGGGCCCGATCTACCGCTTCCTTGGCCTCTCGGTTGGCACCATCACCCACGACACCTCCTACCTGTTCGAGCCGGGCTACCCAACGACCGACGAACGGTTGATCAACCTTCGGCCGTGCACGCGCCGCGAGGCCTACGCCGCCGACATCACCTACGGCACGAACAACGAGTTCGGCTTCGACTACCTGCGCGACAACATGGTGACCGAGCTCGACCAGCGGGTGCAACGCGAGCGGTTCTTCGCCATCGTCGACGAGGTCGACAACATCCTCATCGACGAGGCACGGACGCCGCTCATCATCAGCGGCCAGGCCGAGGAGTCTGCCGACAAGTACTTCCTGTTCGCCCGGCTGGTGCCGCGTCTGGTGCCCCGACCCGAAGGCGCGGAGGAGGGCGGCGACTACTTCGTCGATCTGAAGGAGAAGGCCGTGTCGCCGACCGAGGAAGGCGTCGACAAGATGGAGCGCCTTCTCGGGGTCCAGAACCTGTACGACGCCGACCCCACGCTGGCACGCTACTTCGAGTCGGCCCTAAAGGCGCATGCACTCTACAAACGCGATCGCGATTACATCGTCAAGGAAGGCGAGATCGTCATCGTCGACGAGTTCACCGGTCGACAGATGCCCGGCCGCCGCTGGAGCGAAGGTCTTCACCAGGCCATCGAGGCAAAGGAGGGCCTGCGCGTCCAGCGCGAGTCGGTCACCCTGGCCACGATCACCTTCCAGAACTACTTCCGCCTCTACACCAAGCTGGCCGGCATGACCGGCACGGCCATGACCGAGGCCGAGGAGCTCCACAAGATCTACAAGCTCGAGGTCGTGGCCGTCCCGACCCACCGGCCGATGATCCGCGACGATGAGGCGGATCTCGTGTTCCGCAACGAGAACGGCAAGTTCACGGCGCTGATCGACGAGATTGTCGAGATGAACGAACAGGGCCGCCCGGTCCTGGTCGGCACCGTGTCGGTGGAGAAGTCCGAGCGCCTGTCCGAAATGCTGAAACGCCGCGGCATCACGCACGAGGTCCTCAACGCCAAGTTCCACGAGAAGGAGGCCCCGATCGTTGCCCAGGCCGGCCGGACCGGCGCCGTCACCATCGCCACCAACATGGCCGGCCGCGGCACCGACATCCTGCTGGGAGGCAATCCGGCCGGATTGGCTTCGGAGATACTGCATCGAAGGGACCTGAACCCGGCCGAGGTGGACAAAGAGATATACAACGCGGCCTTCTCCGAGGCCAAGGCCATCTGCGACGACGACCACGAGAGAGTCGTGGCCGTGGGTGGCCTCCACATCATCGGCACCGAACGCCACGATTCGCGCCGGATCGACAACCAGCTCCGCGGCCGCGCCGGCCGCCAGGGCGACCCCGGCTCATCGCGCTTCTACCTGTCGCTCGAAGACGACCTGATGAAGCGGTTCGCCTCCGATAGAGTCGCCGGCCTCATGGAGCGCCTCGGCCTCGAGGAGGACATGGCCATCGAGTCGCGCCTCGTCTCCAGGACCATCGAGAGCGCCCAGACTCGAGTCGAAGGCTACAACTTCGACATCCGCAAGCGCGTCGTCGAGTACGACGACGTGATCAACAAACAGCGCGAAACCATCTACGAGGAGCGCGACAAGGTTCTCCGCAACGAAGACCTCACGGATACCATCCAGGATTTCGTCGATCAGGAGATCGAGGCGATAGTCGACCAGCACCTGTCGCCGGCCCTCCCGCAGGAGGAGTGGAACATGGCCGGCCTGGTCGCGGCCATCGAGGCGCTGGGGCTGGCCAACCCCGACATCAACGAAGACGCGCTGTGGGACTTCCACAGCCGTGACGCCATCGCCACTCACCTCAAGGATCTGGCCGCTGAGAAGCTCGAGCAGAAGGATCAGGAGAACCCGGACGAGTGGTCGCTGATCGAACGCCTGGTCCTCCTTCGCACCATCGATTCAATCTGGGTCGAGCATCTGACCGAGATCGACGAGATGCGCCAGGGCATCGGCCTGCGCGGGTTCGCCCAGGAAGACCCTCTCAACGCCTTCAAGAAGGAGGCGTTCGTCCTCTACGAGGAGATGTCTGCCCTGATCCGCCATCAGGTCGCGACGACGATCTTCCGCGTCTCGATCGTCAGACCGCCGGCTCCGCCAGCAGGCGTCGAGCGAACCGGCGAGGCCGACACAACCGGCGCCGGGCAGGCTGGCGCGCAGGCGGGCGCCCAGGCGGCCGGCGACGGCCGTGGGAACGGAGTCGGCGGACGGCCCATCGCCAGAGCGCTCCCTCAAGGTCGCCCCTCCGGCGGATCGAGCAGCAGCGCAGCCGCCGGAGCCGTGCGACCCGGCTACTCGCCGGCGGGCGTCCGCATGGGTCGCAACGACGCATGCTGGTGCGGGTCAGGGATGAAGTACAAGAAGTGCCACGGCCGGTAACGGCGCGAGGCTGCTTGCGACGAGGGCGCCGGACGCTGAACACCCGACACAGTTACAGCCGGCCCCGGCATAGCTCCGCATCGGAGGCCAACTTCGCAGCCGCAATAGGCTCTCGCCGGTGAAGCCGCCCCGACTCACAAGGGGGGAGCGGCTTCGGGACCTGCTTCTGCTGGTGTTCGCGTTCGGTCTGGGCGCTTGTGCGCTCACGGCCTACACCACGTTCCGAATCTGGCAGGTAGGGCAGCAGGACGACCAGCGCCACGTCGACGCTATCGTCGTGCTCGGCGCCGCCCAGTACAACGGCCGTCCGTCAGGGGCCCTCGCCGCCCGCCTCGACCACGCCATCGAGCTTTATAAGGAGGGCGACGCGCCCTATCTGATCACGACCGGCGGCAACCTCCCGGGCGACCTGACGACCGAGGCCGAGACTGGCCGCCGCTACGCCATCGCCCGGGGTGTGCCCGCGTCGGCGATCCTGTCCGAAGACACGGGCAGCAACACCCTCGAGTCGCTCCAGCACGTCCGGGCCATTCTCTACGCCCACGGCCTGCACACGGCCCTCTTCGTCTCGGACCGAAGCCATATGCTCCGTGTCCTGCGGCTTGCGCAAGACCTGGGCATCGAGGCCTGGGCCTCGCCGACGGCGACCAGCCCGGACGATATCGACCCGCACCTCATCTTCAACTCGATGGTCCACGAGCTGGGCGCCTTGGGGCTCTATGCCTTTGTCAACGAAGACCCAGACTCGGCCGGGGGGCCGCCCCCCTCACCCTCGCCATCGCCCGCCGGGTCGCCGGCGCACTCGCCCCTGATGACAGCGAAGTCGACCCGATCGACCGGCCCCGGCGCCCCCAACCCATCGTCATCCGCCTCGCCTGGCCTTTCGACCCCGTAGCCGCGACGCGAGAACGCCGGGCTCCGCCCAAAGGCGTGCGGGCAACGGGAATGCCGGGCGAGTGGCGCTTCAGGTGGAGATTAACCCGGAGCGACGCCAACTAACCCCTTGGCTATGCCGAATTGGAGCCGTATACTCCGCCCGTAGTCGGTCGCGGCTTGGACCGTCAGCCAGCCGCGGCTCGTCGGAGGGGCCGGTTGCCGCCACACTGAGGAGAGTAGTGAAGCAGGCAGAGGAAGCGGCATTCATCGATCTCATAGCGTGTGAGCGTGATTGCCGGAACTGTAGTTATGCGGCTGCCCTCGACTGCGATGGCAACTGCGGGGCCTGTACCCACAATACTTACTGCCCCTGCGTGAACCCCGTCGTCGCCCGGAGCAAGAGCGCGCTGCGTTTGATCGAGCTCCGACCGATCCTTCTCCAGGACGCGCGAGGCCGCTCCTAGTGGAGCCGGCAGAGATCCGCGACCTGGTCCTGCGGATCCAGGCGACCTCGGGGCGTCTTTGACCTCGACGCGAAAGAAACTCGTCTAGCCGATCTGGACGCACGCGTCGGTGAACCCGACTTCTGGGACGACCAGCGCGCGGCCAAGAGGGTTCTTCGCGAAGCCGAGGTCCTGCGCGAAGAGCTGGCTTTGTGGCGCAACATCGAATCCCGCGCCGACTCGACCCTGGAGCTGCTCCAGCTCGCCCAGGATGAGGATGACCAGAGTCTTCTCGTGGAGGTCGCGAACGAGGCCGCCGAGCTCGAACGCGAGTACGGCACCGCGCGGCGGGAGCTGCTCTTCGGCGGCGAATACGACCAGCGCAACGCCCTCCTGACGATCAGTGCCGGGGCCGGCGGTACGGAGGCCACGGATTGGGCCGAGATACTGCTGCGGATGTACCTGCGTTGGGCCGAGCGCCACCGCTTCGCGACCGAGGTGCTCGACCAGACCGAGGGCGAGGAGACGGGTCTAAAGAGCGTCACCGTCGCCATCGACGGTCGCTACGCTTATGGCTACCTGAAGGCCGAACGGGGCGTTCACCGGCTCGTTCGGATCAGCCCGTTCGACTCGCAGAAGCGTCGCCATACGACCTTCGCACTCGTGGAAGTCCTGCCCGAGGTGGAGAGCGACGTCGAGGTCGAGCTGAACTGGGACGAGATCCGGATCGACACGTACCGGTCCACCGGCGCCGGCGGCCAGCACGTGAACAAGACCGACTCGGCCGTCCGCCTGACCCACCTGCCCACAGGGATAGTGGCGCAGAGCCAGAACGAGCGATCTCAGACCCAGAACAAGGACACGGCCTCCAAGATCCTCCAGGCGCGGCTGCTGCAGCGGGCGGTGGAGGAGCACGAGGCGGAGCTCCGCAAGCTGCGCGGCGAGCACGTGGAAGCGGGTTGGGGCAACCAGATCCGGAGCTACGTTCTGCATCCCTACCAGATGGTCAAAGACCATCGCACGAACGTGGAGACCGGAAACACGTCGGCGGTCCTGGACGGCGATCTCGATGTGTTCATGCAGGCCGAGCTGGAGCGCGAGGCGACGGGCACGGCCGTCGGCGCGACCGAGCCCCGGCCGGCGGCCGGATAGCGTGGCCCTCACATACCGGCCGCCTCTGGCCACCGAGCTCGCCGACTGCGCCCTTGTCTGGTACTCCGCCGTCGACGAATACATGGCCCGTCTCAATAAGCCGTTGCCGCCGCCCTACCTGGACCCCCTCATGCTCCTGCTTGAGCACCTCAGAGCCACCGATGCAGAGCGGTTCATGGTGGCAGTGCGCCCGGCAGAGTCCGAGAGCGGACGTGGCCGCGAGCGGGTCGTCGGCTTCGGCATCGCGGCCCAGCGTGAGCACGTCTGGTTCCTCTCGCAGCTGTACGTTCTGCCCGGCGAGCAGCGCCACGGTATCGGTCGTGCCCTCCTCACGCAGATTCTGCCGTCGCTCTCGATGGGGTCGGTACGCGACCCGCTCGGCGAGCACGCGCAAACCAGCGGCTTCGCCACCGACTCCACGGAAGCCGCCGACCGCCGCCCCGGGATCCTGGCGTTGTGCACAGACTCGGCCCAACCAGTTTCCAACGGCCTGTATGCGCGTTTCGGGATCGTGCCGCGGTTGCCGGTCTTCAACCTCGTGGGCACACCGAATCCATCGGCCCTGTCGCGACTTCCCGCCGGCATCCACGCCGAGGCCTTCGGGAAGACCGATGCTTCGGCCGCCATCGAGTCGATCGATCGGGCCGTCCTCGGCTACGCCCACGCGGCCGACCATTCGCACCTGCGGGCGACCGGCCGCACGGGCTTCGTCTATCGGTCGGACGACGGCGAGGCAGTTGGCTACGGCTACAGCTCCGAAGTCGGACGTTTCGGCCCGGTGGCCCTCCTCGACGAGACCCTCACGGCCCCTGTGCTTGGCCATCTCATGACCGTCATCAGGCCGCGGGGGGCGACGTCCGCGTGGGTTCCGGGGGCCAACGATCGGGCCGTGGTCGCGCTTCTGCGGGCCGGCTTACGCATAGAAGGGTTCCCGGCCCTGCTGTGCTGGACCCGACCGTTCGCCCAGTTCGACCGCTACGTGCCCGCCAGCCTGGCGCTCTTGTGAAGGCGGGCGGACCAGCCAGAGGAAGGGATCGGTGCTAGCCTCGTGCCATGGTGAGCGCGGCATCTTCCGGATCCCCATCGAGTCCGATCGGCGAACCCGGCCCGACCGGCCCGCGGCCGCCTGATTCCGTCCCCGCCAGAGTCGTGCTGGCCATGCAGGGTGTCACAAAGTCCTACCCAAACGGCCGCGTCGCACTCCGTGGCGTCGACCTCACAATCCCGGAGGGCGACTTCGTCTTCCTCGTCGGCCCCTCGGGCGCAGGCAAGTCAACCGTCATCAAGCTCCTCATCCGCGACGAGCTGCCCACAAAGGGCGTCGTCCTGCTGGACGGCCGCGACCTGGGCCGGCTCAAGCGCCGAGAGGTGCCCAAGATGCGCCGCAAGATCGGCGTCGTCTTCCAGGACTTCAAGCTCCTGCCCCAGAAGACGGTCCGCGGCAACGTGGGCTTCGCCCTGGAGGTCACGGGCGCCCGGCGCCGCGAGATTGATCCGGCCGTCGACCGTGTTCTGCAGGTAGTGGGCCTGACCGGCCAGGCCGACCAGCTGCCCGCCCAACTCTCCGGCGGCGAGCAGCAGCGGACCGCCATCGCCCGGGCCCTCGTCCACAACCCACGCTTGTTCATCGCCGACGAGCCCACCGGAAACCTCGACCCGCTCATCAGCTGGGAGATCATTCAACTCCTGCTCCGGATCAACGAGCTGGGCGTTACGGTCCTGATGGCGACCCACAACGCCGAGGTGGTGACGGCTGTGCGCAAACGGGTTGTGGCCCTGGAGAACGGCCGTGTCGTGCGCGACGAAGTCGGCGCCGCCTATCACCGCGAGGACTGAATGATCGCCTTCGTCGCCTTCAGCCTCCGGCGCGCGTGGCAGAGTTTCTGGCGCAACGGCTTCATGAGCCTGGCCGCAACGGCCACGATGGTCCTGATGCTGGTCCTGCTTTCCGGCCTGATTATCCTCCTGACCGGCCTGGATGCCACTCTCAACTACGTCCAGCAGGAAGTCCAGGTCGTGGCCTATCTCAAGGATTCGGCTACTGCTCAGGACGTCTCAAGACTCGAGACCTCTCTCAAGGCGATGCCGCAGGTTACCCAGGTCAGCTTTGTCTCGAAGGACCAGGCCTACAACGACTTCCTCGCCCGGCACCCCGACGAGGCCGACGTGATCAACTCCCTGCCGACGAACCCGTTGCCCGCCTCGCTGCAGATCAACCTGCGCGACCCCAACGACTACCTTGACGTCGCGACATTCCTCAATAACCAGTCTCCGGTCGACCGGGTCCTGAACATCAAGCAGACGGTCGACCAGATGGTCACGGTCATCGGCATCCTTCGAGCGGGCGGGGCGGCGATTCTCGTCGTCGTCGGGTTGATCGTCCTGTTCATCATCATCAACACGATCCGGCTGGCCGTTGTCTCGCGTGCGGACGAGATCGAGATAATGCGCCTCGTCGGAGCCTCGGATGCCTTCATCCGCTGGCCCTTCATCTTCGAAGGGGCGTTGGTCGGTCTGCTGGGGGCGGCCGTCACGATCGGTCTGCTGCTGGTGAGCCAGGGCCCGATCACGAGCTTCCTGGCCGACTACTTCACGGTTCTGCCTGTAGAAGCCAGCGCGACTGTCGGACGGAACATCGCTCTGATCGTCCTGGGAACCGGGGTCGGCATCGGCGTCCTCGGCTCGTACCTGTCCGTTCGGAGCTATCTCATCCGCTGATCGCCAGACCGATCCGCGTCTCATGCTGACTGAGGTTCCATCGATGCCCCCCATGCCAACCCCCAACGACCCGGACCAGCCCGAAGTCTCGGAGCCGGCGACCGACACCATCCCGAATCACAAGATGGACGCATCGACGGCCACGCCGCAAGCGACCACCGCTGCTGTGGCCTCGGTGCCGCTTGACGGCACCGAAGTCGACGAGCGCATTGAAGAGGCCGGGCCGGACGAACCCACGGGCTCGGGCGGCCGCCGAAAAGTGGCACCCTCCCGCTTCGCCCTGATCCTTGTGGCCGCCCTTGCCGGCAGCGCCCTGTTCATCGGCGGTTACTCGCTCGGGGCCCACGTCGCCACCACGCCCGGAACGCCAGCCGATCAGGAGGCTCGATTCGCCCCGTTCTGGGACGTGTACTCGCTGATCCAGAACGACTTCGCGGGCTCCCCCAAGCCGAGCCAGGACCAGCTGGTCGAAGCTGCGATCAAGGGAATGATGGGAAGCCTCAACGACCCGTGGTCCTACTACCAGGGCCCGTCCGACTTCGCGAGCTCGCTGCTCAACGTCGGAGGCCAGGCCGAGGGAATCGGCGTTCAGGTCCAGCTCCAGCCGATCGACCCCAATTCGGGCCTCAACTGCTCGAAGATCGGCAACGGCTGCGAACTGGCGGTCGTCCAACCGATCCCCGGGTCACCGGCCGCGGCGGCCGGCATCCTGGCAGGGGACGTGATCGCCACGGTCGCGGGCAAGTCGCTGGACGGTATGACGATCGACCAGGCCACCGCATTGATCAAGGGACCTCAGAACACGACGGTGACGCTGGGCCTGCTCCGCGGCACCACTTCGATCCAAAAGTCGATCGTGCGCCAGATATACAACCAGTCCGAGGTCGACGCGAAGACGCTTGCCAACGGCGCCGTGGCCTACATTCAGGTCAGCGGCATCAACCCGCCGGCCAGCTCGCAGTTCGATACGGCCCTCCAGGCTGCGCTGGCGGCCGGCCAGCGCAACGTGATCCTCGACCTCCGCGGCAACCCTGGAGGCTACGTGGCGGATGCAGTCAAGATCGCCAGCGAGTTCATCCCGTCGGGCGTGATTGCCTACCAGCAGGACGCCAGCGGCAACACGACCGAGGTGACGGCCACGGCCGGCGGTCGAGCCACCGACAGCTCCATTCACCTGGTCGTGCTCGTCGACGGGAACACCGCGTCCGCGGCCGAGATCCTTGCCGGTGCGCTGCAGGCCCGGGGTCGAGCCAAGCTCGTCGGCGCCAAGACCTACGGCAAGGGCGTCGTCCAGGAGTGGCTGCCGCTGTCCAACAACTTCGGGGGCATCCACCTCACCGTCGCCCGCTGGCTTACCCCGGACAAGGTCTGGATCCAGGGCAAGGGACTCCAGCCGGACGTACCCGTCAGCTCGGCCAACGCCCGAGCCGGCACCGACCCGGTCCTCGACGCCGGCCTGCAGGCGCTGGGCTTCCCGCCCGAAGCTGGCGCCTCGGCGAGTCCCGGCGCTTCCGCGAGCCCGACCGACGTCCCAACCGCCAGCCCGTCACCGAGCCCGATTTGAGAGCCAAGAGTTGAGACCCCGGCCGCTGGCCCTCCGCCCCGGGGTAGGAACTTGCCGATTTCACATCGCATCGACATTCGGCGGGCGCCCCCGAAGTCGCGGCGGCTGAAACGACCCGAAGCGGTCTGATCCAGGCCAGTTGGGACCCTTTTCGTCCCGGCACGTGCTTCGCACGGGCGGAAACGCGCCCTTCAGCGGCACGGGCGGCCCGAACCGCCCTTCCGGCCCGGGTTCGGTCTTGCGTTGCGTCGTCGCGGTGAGCACCTGGCCAGAAACGGCTCGGCTGAGTCGTTGGCGGTCTTTATGGACCAGAGGGGCCGGGTTGGTGTCACCACGTTCCAGCGTCACCACGTCCCGGTCACTGAGCCCCCAGGAACCGGCCGTTGCGCGCTTGGCCTGCCTTCCGATAACATGCCCGTGAACGAAAGGAGGTGATGTGCAGTGTCGGACTTGCCTATGCGCTGCACCACCTCGCTAGGATCCGGGCTCTAGAGACCGGTCACCGGCGGGTGGTGTCATAACGCAGACCGAATGCCGGTCCTTCGGGGCCGGCATTCGTGCGTCTCCGGTGTGTGCGAGCGGGTTCGCGCCAGCGCGGACGACGGGCCCCGATTCCGTCGATCCTCAGCCCCCGCCCGCCCGAGCGTTCACCGACGCTGGGGCGGCTCCGTCCGAACCTATGTCCGTCGTCGAGCCTCAGGTCGGCTAACCTCGTCACAGCCAGCGCGAACAGATTCCAGGGGAGCAGCATGGGCGAAGAGAAGACCGTCGCCCAAAACCGAAAAGCCCGCCACGAGTACTCGATCGAGGATTCGTTCGAGGCCGGCATCGCCCTGACCGGGACCGAGATCAAGTCGGTTCGAGCCGGCAAGGTGAGCCTGGCTGAGTCCTACGCGCGCATCGACGACGGTGAGGCCTGGTTGGTCGGTGCGAACATCTCGCCCTGGGACACCGGCAACCGCTACAACCACGAGCCCAAGCGGCCGCGCAAGTTGCTCGTCCACCGAGCTCAGATCGTGGCCCTCCTGACGCGGACCAAGGCCAAGGGGCTCACACTAGTTCCGCTGAAGATGTACATCACGGCGCGCGGCCGAGCCAAGCTGGAGATCGGGCTGGCGAAGGGCAAGCAGCAGCACGACCGGCGCCACGACATCGCCGCGCGCGACGCCCGCCGAGACATGGAGCGGGCCATCGCCGACGCAGATCGGGGTCGCGGCCGGTAGCATGCCGACTCGGTCGGTTCACCAACGCACGAGTTGCGACGGCGCCGATCTACCAGGCTGGTCCGGCAACCGGCTGGTAATTGGTCACCGTTGTGGTAACAGGCATGGTAATTGGTCACCGTTGTGGTAAAAGGAACGCGATGACCACCGACGCGGTCGTGCCGTCCGAGGCCGCCGACCAAGACACGACGTCGCTTGACAAGGCTGCATCAGAGCAGCCGGTTGCGGCCGTGTGGGTGCCGCCGGAAGCGGAGCTGATGGACAGCGTGCTTGCATCTCGGCCGCCCCGGCGTTGGTTCACGCGCCGCTCATCGCCGGCGCAGTCGCAGCGGCAGCCGCCGGTCGAGTCCGAAGCCCCCAGCCATCGCCGCCTCTTGGGTTTCGCGGTCGCGTTCGTAGTCGGCGCCGTGGCAACGCTCTTCCTGCTATCGGCGGTCGCCTTCGGCCTGTCCAGGTCATACGACAACAAGGTCGTGCCCGGCGTCCGTGCAGGCTCGATCGATCTTTCGGGCCTCACGCGCGACCAAGCCATCGCCAAGCTGCGGGCCGGGTTCGCCTACCTGAGCAATGGCGAAGCCACGATCACTACGCCGGTTGGCGTGGCGGCGATCACCTACCAGCAGGCCGGCCGCGTACCTGACACGGAAGCCATGGCCGACGCTGCCCTGGCCATCGATCACTCCGGGAACCCGATCGCCGACGCCGCCGGCCTGGTCCACTCCGCCGCGTTCGGTCAGGTGATCCCGGTAGTCATCCAGGTCGATCCCACCGCGCTGGCCCGGCGAATCCAGCAGCTGGCCGGCAATAGCACGGTCGCCCCACAGGACGCTCAGGTGACGGCAACTGGCGGCGCCTTCAGCATCACCCCGGCGACAGCGGGACGCGGCGTCGATGAGAAGTCGATTGAGTCGGCGATCATCGACAAGTTGCAGCAGCCCAATGCCACGCCGGACCTCCAATTGAGCGGCCCGTTCGTGTCACTGGCGCCGACTGTCAGTGACAAGGGGGCCGAGGACGCGATCGCCCGCGCCCAGAAGATGATCGTCGACGTCAGCCTGACCTGGTCCACGCCACCTGCCGCCGCTCCTTCGAGCTGGAAAGGGCAGAGCTGGACGATCCCCGCCTCGCAGATCCGTGGCTGGATCGTCTTCGGGACTCGCCCGGACGGCACGTACGGGCCGGCCGTGGATCAGGCCGAGCTGGAGGCCTACCTATCGGCCATCACGGCGAATGCCGGCGTTGCAGTCCCCCCGGTTGAGCCGTCGGTCGTGTGGGATTCCTCCGGCAAGCCGGTCAGCCTGGTCGCCGGCAAGGACGGCGTAGGGATCGACCTCGCTGCGACAGCCTCGGCGATCTCAGCCTACCTCGACACCCTTGCGGCCGGCGGTAGCGCCGATCCGAGTGTCGAGATCGTAACGGGCCCGATCCACCCTCAGATCGCCAGCATCGACACCGTCAGCAGCATGGTGATCGTGGGTAAATGGACCACGACGTTTTACCCGGACATCAGCAACGGCATGGGCAAGAACATCCGCCAGCCGGCGACCAACCTCAATGGCCAGGTCATCGGTCCCGGCCAGCACTTCAGCTTCCTCCAGGCCGTCGGGCCCATCGACGCCGCCCACGGCTTCACCATGGGCGGCGTCATCCTCCACGGGAAGAGCGACCACACTGGCGCGATGGGCGGCGGAATCTGCTCCGCCTCGACGACGATGTTCAACGCTGCTGCAACGGCCGGCCTGCAGATCGACGAGCGCCATGCCCACTACTACTACATCAACCGCTACCCGGTCGGTCGAGACGCAACAGTCCTATCCGACGGCGTGACCACCTGGGACCTGAGGTGGACCAACGACACTTCCTATCCGATCGTGATCCGGGCCTGGACTACCTACGGTTCCACGAGCACGATCACCATCCAGCTTTGGAGCATGGCGATCACCCGGACGGTGACCTGGACCGGCGGCGGGAAAGCCAACATCGTTTACGCCGGCAACAACCCACCCGAGTACGTCAGCACGCTCCCGCCGGGCGTGGAGAACATAGCCGAGTACGCGACCAACGGGTTCGACACCGGCGTGACCCGGGTGGTGACGGACGCTTCCGGAAAGGTCATCCACAGGGACGTCTGGTACTCGCACTACACCGCGGTCAACGGCCAGGTGGAGATCGGCGGCCCGCCGCCGGCGGCTCCCACCCCGGCTCCCACTCCAACTCCAGCACCGAGTGCGGCAGCGAGCCCGGCGATCACCACGCCGCGCCGCCGCAGGATGGTGGAGACGGCGTGATTCCGCCGCCGCACGGTTTCGGTCAGCCGAGCGTGGGTTGGCGGGCCAGACTGCCCCTTCCTGTGTTCGCGTCCGATTAGCCCGCTGGAGCGATCCCGCGGTACAATCCGCGGGCGCTGGTAGCGTGGGCTCCGTGGGGATGCGTGGTTTCGACAGGGGCCGGTTGCCGGAGAACGCGAGCCGAGGTGCCGTCAGGCCTCGTTAAACAGGCGGCAAAAGAAGTAACTGGCAACAGCCAGCCTGCTCTCGCCCTCGCTGCTTAGGCAGTAAGGTGAGCGTGGAAGCAGCCTCACCTCCGTGGGCTGTGGAAGCGTCATTGAGCGGAGGTGCGATTCCGGGTAGCGTCGCGTAGCCGGAGTCAAAGCCCGCGAGGGAACGTGACTGGAGCGCTCGGTAGGCTGCCGATGGTCGACCGGGCGATCGACGACAAATCACCGGACACGCTCGTAGTGGTCTCCGGTGAAGGTTTCTGGACGGGGAGTTCGACTCTCCCCCATCTCCACCATTTTTCTGGCGCTGAGCCCTCGACCTGGGGGCGGCCGATCGACGTCTTCGCCCCGCCCGCGGTCGACCGAGAAGGGCTCCGGGTGGCAACGACTCCGATTCGCACGCTTTCCCTTTCCGTCACACCGCGCAGGCTCGCCCTGCTTGGGCTCGTCTCGACGAGTCTCATCCTGCTCGTCATCGCCGTCGCCGCGTTCCCCTATCGCGGCCGGCTCGGCGAGGCTTACTCCCCGCTGAACCACTTCATCTCCGAACTGGGCGAGATTTCGGTGTCAAGGCTCGCCTGGGCATTCAACCTCGGCATCGTCGTCGGCGGGATGGGCCTGGGCACGTTCTTGCTGCTGCTCGCGTCCCGGCTCAATGGCCCCTTCAAGACCCCGTTCGTCGCCGTCGGCCTGGTGGCCGGGGTTTCCGGCACCCTCGTCGGCGTCTTCCCGATGGATTACCTATCGACCCATCGGATCGCCTCGGATGTCTTCTTCCTGACGGGCGGGCTCGTCGCCGGCATCTTCAGCCTGTGGCTTCTGACCGCCCGACGCCCCGGCTTCACGCGCTGGTTGCTCGTCCCCGGCGCCGAAGTCGTTGTCGTCTTCGGGACATTCATAGCGGCTTACTCGACGTACCACCCCGCCAACCCCGACGGTCCCATCCTGAACCGACCGACCGGCCTCTGGGGCGTCCCATTCCTTGAATGGGCGTCGCTTCTCAGCCTGCTGCTTTGGGTGGCGTGCGTCTCGATCGACCTCCTTAGACAGAGGACCGACTAGCCGGAGACGTCCGGTCGGTCACCGACCTCGCGGTCGGCTGGCCGCGTTGCGTTGAATCGGCGGCCCTCGCCTATCCTTCGCGCCATGCCTATGACCTCCACCAACCGGGTTGCGAAGCTGCGCAGCCTGCTGGTCGATCTCGAGCCGGTCAGGCTCGACCGCGATTTCCGGATAATCTGGCTCGGCCAGCTCATCAGCGGCCTGGGCCGCCAGGTCACGGTGGTGGCCCTCCCCTTCGAGCTGTGGCAGCTCACCCACAGCTCGCTATCGATCGGGCTTCTGGCCCTCGTCCAGCTCGTCCCGATCCTCATCTTCTCGCTCGGTGGCGGCGCCGTCGCCGACGCGGTAGACCGGCGCCGCCTGCTCATCGCCACGCAGGCGCTGCTGGCGGGCTCGAGCCTTTGCCTGGCCGTCCTCGCAGCCCAGCCCAATCCGTCGATCTGGGCCCTCTACGCGGTCGCATTCGTTGCCGCGGGCGTCGGCGCAGTAGATCAACCCACCCGATCCTCGGCCCTGCCGCGCCTCGTCCCCCGCGAACGGCTTCCGGCCGCGATCGCGGTCAACACGTTGAGCGGCCAAACCGTATCCGTAGCCGGGCCGGTCTTCGCGGGCGTGATCATCGCCACTTCCGGCGTCGCCGCAGCCTTCGCCTTCGACGTCGCCACTTTCGTGGCCAGTCTCATCGCGTTGCTGCTGATTGCCCCGATCCCACCTCATCCGGAGGCGGCCCGGCCTGGCCTGCGGTCGATCGCAGAGGGCCTGCGCTTCGCTGTCGATCGTCGCATCGTCCTGGCCACCTTCGCCATCGATCTCAACGCGATGGTCTTCGGCATGCCGAGCTCCCTGTTCCCTCAGCTCGCTTTGACGGTCTTCAACACGGGCGCCGCGGGTTATGGCCTGATGAATGCCGCTCCGGCAGTGGGAGCGCTCGTTGGCGCGGCATTCAGCGGCTGGGTGAGCCGAGTGCGCCGGCCGGGTCTCGGCGTCGTGGCCTCCGTCGCGGGCTGGGGCAGCGCTATCGTCGCGTTTGGACTCCTGACGGCCAGCTTTCCGCTGGCCCTAGTTTGCCTGGCCGTGGCCGGTGGCGCCGATGTCATCAGCGCCGTCCTGCGCAACTCCATCGTCCAGCTGGTCACGCCGGACCATCTCCGCGGACGTGTCTCGTCCATGTACAGCCTGGTGGTCACGAGCGGGCCGCGCTTGGGCGATGCCGAGGCGGCAGGCGTGGCCGCCGTGGCGGGGCCGCAGTTCTCGGTGGTGTCGGGCGGGGTGTTGTGCCTGGTCGGGCTCCTCGCCGTGGTCCGCCTCTTCCCTCAGCTGCTGAACTACGAGCACGGTGGCCCTGCGGGCCCAATCGAGGCGTCGGCCGCCGATCCGTGTCTGTCGGGGGACTGAGACCGGCCCGAGCACGCCCGCCGCCACCCCACCGTCCACGTTCGCCGCCACGGACAACAACGCGTTTCGGGCCGCGCCCGAACCTTCCCAATCCGCAACGCCAGCGGGCGCGCCGGAAATGCCGATTGCGCTGCTGGGGCCCCGGTCTACTTGGTCTTGCGGCGCCGCGTGGGGGACGGAGACGAAGACGGAGTTGGGATCGTGGCCGGCGTCGGTGTCGAAGCCCCAGGCGACGGGGACGGCGACTGAGACGGAGGCGGGGAGCCGCCGATCTGCACCTGGCCGTTGACCACGGAGTAGTGCGAAGTCCAGGTGTCCTTGTGAATAACCGTGCCGCTGGAGTCCGTAACGACCCGGGTCACGCTGGTGTCGAACCCGTCGGTCGCGTATTCGGCTATGTTCTTCACGCCCGGCTTCAACGTGCTGACGTACTCGGGTGTGTTGTTCGTGGCGAGGACCTTGTTGGTGACGGCCCCGCCGGACCAGGTCACCGTCCGGTTCAGCGGCAGGCTCCAGAGCTGGATGGTGATGTAGGCCGTGGTGCGGGGGGTGGTAAAGGCCCGGATCACGATCGGATAGGGAGTATCGTTGGTCCACTTCAGGTCCCACGTGGTCGCGCCGTTGGAATAGACCGTGGCGTCTCGACCGACCGGGTAGCGGTTGATGTAGTAGAAGTGGGCGTGGCGCTCGTCGATCTGGAGACCCGCATCGGCGGCGGCATTGAACATCGTCGTCGAGGCGGAGCAGATGCCGCCACCCATGGCGCCGGTATGGTTGCTCTTCCCGTCCACGATGACGCCGCCCATCGTGTAGCCGTTCGCGGGGTCGATCGGCCCGACGGCCTGGAGGAAGCTGAACTGCTGGCCGGGTCCGACGACCTGGCCGTTGAGTAGCGTGGCCGGTACGCGGATGTTTGCGCCCATGCCGTTGCTCACGCCCACGATGAACTGCGTTGTGTGCTGGCCGATGATCACCATGCCGGCGACGGTGCTGACGTTTGTGATCTGCGGGTGGATCGCGGTCGTGAGAACTTCGAGACTCGGCCCGACGGTGCCGCCGGACGCGAGGGTGTCGAGGTAGGCCGAGAGGGCCTGAGTGGTGCCGGCGAGGTCGATGCCGACGCCGTCCGTGCCGGGGGTCAGGTTGACCGGCTTGCCGGAGGAATCCCACACGACCGATGGCTCAACTGGGGCGATGCTGACCTTCGAGGAAATGCTCGACAGGTAGGCCTCCACCTGGGCTGGATCGACGGCCGGCGCGTACGTGCCGTCCTGTCGGGTTCCGAAGACGATCCAGCTGCGGATCTGGGAGGCAGCGATCGTCCAGCTCTGCCCTTTCCAGCTCGAAGGCGCAGCGGCCGGCGGGATGGACCAGGTCAGGTTGACGTTCACGATCATCTTCTGGGCCAGAGCGATCGCGTCCTGGGCATCCTGGTCGGTGACCTGTGGGCTCAGCGTGGTGAAAGTTCCGCCCGCCTGCAGATCTGCCGGGGCGCTCGTTTGGGTGAGCCGGTCGATGATCGTGGAACCCATCGATAGCTCATCGATACCGTGGCCGGGTGTCGATGGCGTGAAGCTGAAGGCCCCGCCCTTGGCCGTCGCCTGAGCATTCTGCGGCGCAATCGAGCTCGTGCCGACGAGCTGCTGAATGCGCTGGGCCAGAGCGTTCGGATCGATCTTGATGACGACCGGGATGACCTGCCCGAACGCCGCCGAATGAACCACGCTCGCGGCATCCGCGATCGGGTCGCCGGAGTGGCCGACTGCCAGGGCCGCATCGGCCATGGCCTCCACGTCCGGTCCGCGGCCGACCTGCTGGTAGGTGATGGTCGCCGCGCCAACCGGCGTCGTGATTGTTACTTCGCCCTGGGCGAGATAGGCGTAGGCGGACTGAAGCTTCGCGATGGCCTCGTTGCGCGTCAGGCCAGAAAGATCCACGGTGCCGACACGGACGCCGGGCAGGACGCGGTTGCTGTAGGTGCTGGCAAAGCCGAAGGCCACCGCCGACAGGACGAAGAGCGCGGCCACGGCGCCGACGACGAACGCGACCACAAATCCAGCCAGGCGAAGATCGCGAGGGGTCACCGACTTGATCCGCGATTGCGGAATTCGGGACCTGGGCGGTTTCGGCGGCTGCGAAGACCGGGTGACGTCGTCCACCAATTCGGATGGCAGGGCGTTGGACACCACCGCAACGGGTGGCTGCGAGGGCGCCGGTTGCACCGGAACCTTGTTCTGCTCCTTAGTCCCGAACGGATCGGGCGAGTCCGTGGTCATTTCTTTCCCTTGACTACCACACCGGTCGGCAACTCGGCGCCACGGCGACTGACGGCATGGGCAAATGAACCGGGGCTACTGATCCCGCCGAAAGACGCCTCGTCTCGACTCCACGTTACGCCGTCTGCACGAATCGTTGAGCACAATGGTCAATTTCTCATCTCTCGAAGCGGCGTCCGCGACAAACATGGCCTCCGGCGATCTGGGAGCCGCCCATCTGACGAGTTTTGTATCTCAGATCTCGCGGGGGAGCACGACCACGCGCCGGTTCGGCTCCTCGCCGATAGATTGCGTTGCGACCCGCTCGTGATCGCGCAGCGCGAGATGAATCCATCGGCGCTCGAGGGCAGGCATCGGCTCAAGCTGAAGCATCTTTCCAGTCTCGATGACGCGCTCCGCCGCGCGGTTGGCCAGATCGCGGAGCTGACTCTCGCGGCGGCCGCGGTAGTCCTCGACGTCCACTAGGATCCGCGTCCATTCGCCGACGCGCTTGGACAGCAGCAGGTTGACGAGATGCTGCAGAGCGGAGAGCCGTTCGCCTTTGCGCCCGATCAGTGCGCCAAGAGCTTCCTTCTCATCACCCTCGCCGACGACGTTCAGCCGGTTCGTTTCGCCCGCCTTGATCTCGACGCGAACGTTGAACTCGAGCTGGCTCATGATCTGCTCGAGGATCTCCTTGGCAGCGGCCATGGCCTCGGGCGTCACGTTCGCCGACTCCGGGCGCTCAGCGTGCGGGTTACCGCGGGCGGCTGCGACCTCGGCGAGCTCCTGGGCCGTCAAACCGGCCTGGGGGCGAGGCCCGCCTTCGGGGCGCGGGCTGCGTTCGGGCCGGCCGCGGTCGCCGCCGGGGCGCGGGCCGCGGTCAAATCGGTCGCCACCTGGGCGGGGGCCGCGGTCGCCGCCGGGGCGTGGGCTGCGTTCGGGCCGGCCGCGGTCAAATCGGTCGCCACCTGGGCGGGGACGGTCCTCCCGGTCGTGGGAGGGAACCGCAAGCGGGACCTGGGCCGCAGCCTCTCTCTTTGGTGCAGAGCCACCGAGTGCCGAGCGGGGGGCCGCCAGCACACGAGCGGGCTCGGCACCCATACCCAGAACACCCCGGCTACCCGGGGTCAGGATTTCGAAATCGAGCTCGTCGAGGCCGACCCCGAATTCGTCTCGGGCGCCGCGAAGAGCCTCCTCAACCGTCTTGCCGGTGAACTCACGGTAAGCGTCGCGAAAAGCTGTCATGTCAGCGTCGTCTCCCTCGTCGGCTTGGGCGCCTGTGCGCGTTGGGCCGCACCGTTGAGGCCGCCGATGCCCACCGCTCCTCCGGCTTGTGCCGGGTAGCCGCCAGTGACTTACCTGTGTTCACCGTCTCGGGCAGGGTGACCTGGAACTTAGGAACGTGGTTTTGGGCGAAGCCCGGGTGCCAGCCGAACAGCGGGAAGATCGAGCCCCACCCGACAATCAGGAACTGCTGAACGATCGAGAACACCGAGGTCGTGATCCAGTAGACGAAGAGCCCGGCAGGAAGGAAGCCGCCGTACAGGATCGAGAAGAACGGGAAGATGACCATCATGGTGCGCTGCGTGCTGGCCGTCGGGTCGTTCTCGCCAGCCGGCGGCATCAGCATTCGGCTTTGCACGAACTGCAAGAGCCCGGCCGCAACGGCGAGTGCGCTCACGCCGAGGGTGAAGACGACCAGCGGCACGTTGAAGAGCACCTGCGGCTGCCCGACGTTGATCCCGAAAACGACGGTGTTGATGCAGGGGAGAGCCTTGTCGACGACGCCATCGACTATGTGGGCCGGGTTGGGGCACTGGATCGACGGAACAAGGTCGACACCGAAAACGCGCAGCATGGCGCTCGGGTCCCAGTTCGTAAGGCCGTCTCGAATGACCCAGTACATCGGGAAGAGCAGGCCCATCTGGAGCAAAGACGGCAAGCATCCGGCGGTGGGGCTGACACCACGCTCCTTGTAAAACTCCTGCGTCGCCTTCTGGATGGTCAGGCGGTCGCCCTTGTAGCGGCGATTGAGCTCCTTGGTCAGCTCCCGAAGCTCAGGTGCCAGGATCTGCATCCTCTTCTGCGACATGATCTGACGGGCCGAGAGGCGGATGGTGACGAGCCGGATCAGCAGCGTCATCAGCACGATGGCGATGATGATGTTGCCGGTCAGGGCGTAGAGCCCGGTCAGCAGCAGAAACAACCCCTGGAAGATCGGCGTGAAGAGCCAACCAAGCAGAGCGGTGGGATCCGCACCCGGGCTGGCGATCGCAAGCGGCGCGGGCGGTGGGGTGGGGCTTGGCGAGGGCGACGTGGCAGGGGACCCGAATGCCAGCGTCGCGGCAGGGTCCGAAGCCGAGGCCGCGGCGGCGACCTGCGGGCCAACGGTGGGATTGGCGGCGTTGGCCGTGCCGCACGCCACCACAGCAAGCGCGAAGAGTGCGATGAGCAACCCGAAAGCGGCCCAGCGAGTGCGAGCCCGGGTCAACGTCGAGGGCTTCCGCCCGAGAGAGACCACTTTAGCGAACTGGGTCGTAGCCACCGCGACTCCACGGGTGGCAGCGAGCGATTCGACGCATTCCCATCCAGCTCCCTCGAAGCAGACCGTACTTTGCGATGGCCTGCTCGGTGTAGACCGAACAGGTGGGCTCGTACCGACAGACCGACGGGCGCCAGGCGAACAGCCGGCGATAGAGCCTGATCAGCCCGATACCGACCGTCTTCACGTGACGGTCCGCCTTCCGATTACTCCTCCTCGGCGCAGAAGGTCTTGCAGCACGCCTGCCACCGTCTGGAAGTCCGCACCGACGATAGGCGGTCGGGCGATGATCAGGACGTCCCAGCCGGGCTGGAACGAGGGCGCCATCACCCTGAGTGCCTCACGGAGTCTCCTGCGCACCCTAGTCCGCACCACTGCTCCGCCGAGCTTGCGCCCCGTGGATAGGCCGAAGCGCGTCTCCTCGAGGCCGGTCCTTCGGATTCGAACCACCAACAGGGAATGAGACCTGACGGTTCCCTCTCCCTGTAGCGCCGCGAAGTCCTTCGGCTTAGAGAGCATCACCAGCCGCGGCGAGTTGTGGCCGCGGTCCGTCGTCAGACCGTGAGCTTCTTGCGACCGTGAGCGCGGCGGGCCGCCAGCACCCGGCGTCCCCCAGTGGTCTTCATCCGGGCGCGGAAGCCGTGTTCCTTGCTGCGATGCCGCTTCTTGGGCTGGAAGGTCTGCTTCATCGAAAGGTGTGTGGCTCTCCATTCGGCCTCGGGGCCAGGATACCCCGAAAGGCACGCGAACGCGCCGGGCGCACGAAAGCGCTTTGGCGCGTCTGCCGGCGGATTATATGTAGCTGGAACTCGAAGTGTCAAACGGACAAGGACACCGAGAGGCTGGCCTCGCTCGGCACAGGAAGCATCTGAATGATACTCCCTGGGAGTATCACGATTGGTCCGGTTCAGAGCCTTGCCCCGCCCGCTTGGCCGGTGCTATTCTTCGTCGGCCCGCGGCGCCAGACAACCCTGGGCATCGGCCCAGATGAACCGTGAGAACCGCCAGCCGGCTCCGGAGGAGAGCCTAGACGGTTGGAGGCTCGCGGCGCCACAAAGGCGATATTTGACCAGGTGGTCGTCACGAATCTGGCCATCCACCTCCAGCCTTCTTCAGGACTGAGCCTGCCTCGATGGACGCGAAGCAAGTCTGGCGCGCGGCACTGGGAGAGCTCCAGGTCTCCTTGTCTCCGGCCAATTTCGAAACCTGGCTGCGTGACACCGTTCTCGTCGACGTCGACGACAACCGGTTCAAAATCGCGGTGCCCAATGGTTTCGCCAAGGATTGGTTGGAGACCCGTTACCGGTCCCTGATCTCGCAGACGCTTGCCCGGATCGTGGGCTACAGCGTCCAGGTCGAGTTCATCGTTCGGCCGGCTGGTGAGTCGAGCGGCGCCAACGGCGCCTCGGCCGGGACGGCAGCACCAGCGGGATCGCAGCCGGTCCGGGTCGAGCCGACACGAGTCGGCGCCTCCGAAGGCGCGTCGACGAACCTAAATCCCCGCTACACATTCGCCAACTTCATCGTGGGCTCGGCCAATCGCCTGGCCCATGCTGCCAGCCTGTCAGTGGCTGAGAGGCCGGGTCACGCCTACAACCCTCTCTTCCTGTACGGCGGGGTCGGCCTTGGCAAGACCCATCTGATGCATGCGGTTGGCAACGCCGTTATCGCCCGTTTTCCCCGCAAGCGGGTCGTCTACGCCACCAGTGAGAAGTTCACCAACGAGTTCATCACCAGCATCCAGCAGGGCAAGATCGACGACTTCCGGGCCCGGTATCGCCGTATTGACCTGCTCCTCATCGACGACATCCAGTTCATTGCGGACAAGGAACGCACCCAGGAGGAGTTCTTCCACACATTCAACGCGATCCATGAAGACGGCAAGCAGATCGTGCTGTCTTCCGATCGACCGCCCAAGGCGATTCTCACACTCGAGGAGCGCCTTCGCAGTCGGTTCGAGTGGGGCCTCATCGCGGACCTGACCGCGCCCGACCTTGAGACCCGTATCGCCATCCTCCGGGCCAAAGCGGAAGAACAGGCCGTCCCGGTCGGCTCCGACGTCCTGGAGTTCATCGCTCGCAAGGTCGTCAGCAACATTCGGGAGCTCGAAGGCGCCCTCAATCGAGTCGTCGCCTACGCCAGCATGGGCGCGATGCCGATCTCGATCGAGCTGGCTCAGGCGGTCCTGTCGAACGTCCTCTACAACCCGAAAAAGCGGCTGGTCACACCCGAGCGCATCGCCCGCGCCGTGGCCGACTACTACGGCGTCCAGATCGATGCACTCAAAGGACAGAAGCGCGACAAGGCGATTGTCGTGCCGCGCCAGATCGCGATGTTCCTGATGCGCGAGGAGACGGACGTGTCGCTGCTACGCATCGGAGCCGAGCTTGGCGGTCGGGATCACTCAACAGTGCTTCATGCCTGTGACAAGATCAACCGTGAGCTCGGCATCAACGACGAGCTCAGGCGAGAGCTGGCAGCGGTCCGCGAACTGATCTACGCCGACTGAGGACCCGGCGCTCGGGTGGCCCATACTGTCATTGCATCCCGTGCTCTTTCGCCCTCGGACGTCCAGAAGTCTTGAAAGACGAGCGATCGTCCCGGGACGATCAAGGCTGATTCTGGCGCGGACGTGGATAACCGGCCCATATTCGTGGAGAACCGGGGTGCACTGTGGATGATGTCAGCCCATTCAGACCGTTCTTTCGTGGAGGCGGGTGTGTTTCCAGAGAGCCCAGGAGCATGCCAGGCGCTGTTTTGCACAGTCGAGTGGCCAGCCAATCCCCAGAACTGCTGCGCTCGTTCACGATCTAGCCCCCGTCTTCCACCGTCCAGTCAAGCGTGGCCGCGCAGCGAACTCACACTCTCCACACCATTATTACGGTGATGACGAGATGAGAAGATAGATAGACAATCCACCAGTAATAGGAGAACTCCGGCTCCCATCTTTCCCCATAGCCGCCCGCCTTTGTCCGCCCCCAGGGGAGTGAACCCGACGTGAAACTCTCGGTCATGCAGGAGAACCTGGCCCGTGGTCTCCAGGTCGTCAGTCACGCTGTCTCCACCCGAAGTACGCTGCCCGTCCTGAATAATGTTCTTCTTCGCACTGAGGATGGCGGTCTCAAGCTAACTGCTACCAACCTTGAGATCGGAATGACGTACTGGGTGCCGGGCAAGATCGACACGGGTGGCTCGGTTACCGTTCCTGCGCGCCTGCTGGCAGAAATTGTCACCGGTCTGCCGGCCAACGAGCGTGTCGACCTCGAGCTTCAAGCACAGGAGACTCTCCGTATTCAGGCTGGTCGGTTTGAGACTCGGGTCAAAGGCATCGATGCGGAGGAGTTTCCGGCCATCCCGACTTCGGGAGAGAGACCGACGACGCGGGTCTCCCAGAACGTTCTGCGCCAGGCTCTAGAAGAGGTGACCTTCGCCGCGGCTACGGCCGAGGAGCGGCCCATCCTGACCGGCGTTCTAGCCAGATTCGAAGGCGACAAGTTGACTCTTGCTGCGGCCGACAACTACCGCATCGCAGTGAAGACGCTGGCCGTGCTGGACCCAGTCGAGGAGACGAGCGTCGTGGTTCCCGCCCGGTCGCTCCACGAGCTCAAGGGCATCCTGTCCGACACAGAAGACCCCGTCGATATCGTCCTCTCGGCGGGCCGCAATCAGATCCTTTTCCACCTCGAGGGCGTAGACCTGGTCAGCCGGCTGATCGACGGCCAGTTTCCAAACTACCAGCAAGTGCTGCCGAAGAGCTTCACGACGAAAGCGACCGTTGACCGTGACCAGCTGCTCGCGGCCGTCCACCTTGCGAGCCTCATCTCAGGCTCCACGACGGCCAACATCGTCAAGCTCCAAATCGGCAAAGACGCCGAGATCGGATTGACCGTCAGCGCTGCGGCCGACGTCGGCGACAACAAAAGCGGCGTCGAGGCGGCAGTCGACGGAGACGGCACCACTATTGCTTTCAACGCTCGGTATCTTCTCGATGTACTGGGCAAAGTTGACAGCGATCAGTTCTCGATCGAGCTGAACGGACCTCTTTCGCCAGGCGTCTTCCGGCCGATCGGCGACGACCAGTACGTCCACGTCATCATGCCCGTCAAGACGACCTCCTAGGGAGTCGCAGATCTCCAACGCAGGCGCTTTGGGGTCTCACGTGAGACCGGCGACACTCCTTCGTTCTCTGGCTATCCGGAATCTCCGCGGATATGCGGCCCTGGATATCGAGCTCGGGGCTGGACCGCAGCTCGTTTGGGGACCCAACGCTGCCGGGAAGACGACTCTGCTCGAAGCCATCGTTCTGCTCGCGCTGGGACGTTCCCACCGGACGGCAGCCGATTTCGAGTTGATCCGCTGGGGAGCCAGCTTCCTCCGAATCGAAGGCGTGATGGCGCGAGTCGAGGGATCGGCCGCTTCCTGGGGCATGGAAGGGACCGGCGGGGGCGCGACCGGCGCCGCTTCCGGGGCTATGCCGCCGGGCACCACCCTCGAGCTGACGCTCCAGGCGGGCGGTCGAAAGAAGACCCAGGTCAACGGCGTTCCCAGACGGCCGGCGGCTCTGTCAGAACACCTCCGGACCGTCCTCTTCGCGCCCGAGGAGATGCTGCTGATTGTCGGTCCGCCGGCGTTGCGGCGGGCCGCTCTGGACGGCTTGACTGCGCCGCACGACCCAAGCTACACATCCAACGCGGCCATATTCGGTCGGGCACTGCAGCAGCGCAACAGCTTGCTTCGGGCGATTCGCGAGGGCGAGGCAGAGCACGACCAGCTCAGGCTCTGGGACGAGCCGTTTCTCACCGCAGGGTCCGCCATCGTAGGCGCGCGGCTGCGTCTCCTCGAATTGCTGGCGGAGCCACTCGCTGCGGCCCATCGCGAGATCGCCCCGGCCGAGGGGCGGCTGACAGTCGGCTACTCGTCGAATGCCTCTCTGCTCCCCGGTGAGTCACCGCACGATGCCCTGACGCGGCGGTTACGCGAGACGTCCGAGAAAGAGGCCTGGAACGGCACGACGCTAGTTGGGCCCCACCGCGATGATCTGGTCTTCTGCCTCGGCGAACGCGACATGGCCACTTTCTCATCCCGCGGGCAGCAGCGCACGGCCATCCTGGCCCTCAAGCTGGCGGAGCTCGATCTGCTGTCGGCGCTCGACGGCCGCCCGCCCCTGCTTCTCCTCGACGACGTCTTCAGCGAGCTCGATCCGGCCCGCCGATCCCACCTAGTACGGCGCATCGCCGAGCTGCCCCAGGCTCTGATCACGGCCACGGATCCCGACGATATCGACCCCAACCTGCGTCGCCGAGCTCGGTCGTGGCGCGTCGTGCCGGACGGTGACAACGGTGCCAGAGTCGTGGAGAACAAGGCATGACCGGCCCGCCTCGGCGGGTCGGCAGCCGGGCTTCGGAGGGCGGTTCGGGCGACCGCGTCCCACACCGCCGAGTCGCCCGCGACCCCGACGGGAAGGCCCGCGGTATGGAGCGCCTGGCCGATCTGCTGCCGCAGACGGCCAGGAAGTTCGGGCTCGAAGAGCAGCTGGAGCAAGCGGGAGCGGCTTCGGCCTGGTTGGAGGTCGTGGCGGAACGCGTGCCGGCAGCCATCGGGTTATGCCGGCTCGTCGATCTCAACATAGGGGTGGCGACCATCGAGACGGACGAACCGATCGTGGCCCAGGAGATTCGGCTGCGCTCGCCCGAGCTGCTGGCTGCTCTGCGCGACACAACTCGGACACCCATCCGTCAACTCCGGGTAACGACGCGACACGTATAATCCCCACCTGCGAACGCCGGCTCGGCCGCCTGGGATGCGGCCGGTCACTACGGGCGCCATCATTCCCGCCGCTAGCTGCCGCCAATGGCCGTCCGCCTTCAGATGAATCTCGGCGTCATCGCCGAGTCACAACGCCTCCCTGACTCAGCCGACACTGTTGTTGTGGTCGAGCCCAACATCGGCTCGACGTCGCGAACGAAGGGGAGTCTCTATCTGCTCGTCACGGGGGTAGGCGGGCGCAAGCTGCGCGAGGCGACCAAGCTCGTCGCTGAGAGGATCCGCGACGACTACTACTACGACCTCTCGGCCGGCATCTCGGTTTGCCTGCGGAAGGCCGTCCGAGCGGCCAACAAGGTGCTCCTCCATTCGCCAGGCCGTCCCCTGGTTGGTCCCGGCGAGCCGAGCCCGATTGGTCTCGCTGTGGCGGTCATCCGTGGAAACGAGCTGTATGTGGCCACCATCGGCCCTGCCGAGGCATACATGCTCCGACAGGCTCGGCTCCTGACTCTCCCCGACGCGAGTCCAGACAGCGGCCTGCCTGCCGAGGATATCGACGGGCCCGACGTCTGGCACGGCGAGATCGTCGCGGGCGACTGCCTCATCCTTATGTCGCCCAACTTATCCCGCCGCATCGGCCTTGGCTCCATCCAGGACGCCGTCCTGCAGCTCCATCCCCAGGCCGCGGTCGAGGAGATCCACCGCCAGTTCGGGTCGGGCAGCCTCGGCAGCACCGGCGGCGACGGCGTGCTGTTCATTGAGGCCACCGAAGTGGCTTCAACGCACAAGGCCGCTCCTCTCAAGCCGGTCTGGCCGGGCGACTCCATGGAGGGCGCTCCCGATCGCTCCCCGATCCCGCTGGCGGACACCGTGATGGGCGGGGTCGCCGTGGTGCAAACCTCGGCCCGGCAGGCTCAGATCGCGGCCGATGGCTGGCTGCGCCGCGGCGTGTATGGCCTCTTCGACCGCATGCCGCAGCGGGCGATGTCTCGCGGTCGGGTCACGCCAATGACCGTCCGCCGCGAGCGGCAGCAGCGAGCCGCTATCGCGGTAGTCGGCTTGCTGATCGTGGTCACCGTCGTTGGCACCAGCATGTGGTTCCTGTCGGGCGCGGGCCGCACGGCCAACATCGACCAGCAGCAGACGGCCCAGCAAGCATTCGCCCAGGCTCAAGCGGATCTCGACGCCGTAAGTGGTCACGGTCGCGATCTCCTGTCGAGCGACCCGGCCACGGCCGCGGGGTATCTCACGGATGCCTACAAGGAGCTGCAGATCGCGCAACAGAACGGTTACCAGCCGGCTCTGATCGCCGATCCGCTGGCCCAGGTTGTGGCTGGGCTCGACCGGTACTACAACGTCACCACCATCCAACCGCAGACGGTACTGTCGTTCGGGACGGACGACCTCGAAGGGGTAGTTCTCGGTCCCGATGGGGCGGCCTACGTCCTCGACAACACCGTCAACACCGTCTACTGGGTCAACCTCCAGACCGGGGCCAAGGTCCCTGTGGTCGCCGCCAACCAGGAGCCGCTGGGGGGAGGCGCCGTCGCCGGCAATCCACGCCTGCTCGCCACCGGTGGGCAGGATGTGCTGATCCTGGATAGCTTCAACAATCTCTGGCGCTGGCGCCCTGCGCAGGGCAACAACACCGGTCGTGGCTCTCTGATCAAGGTGAACATCCCGGACAACGCGAACTGGGGCATCGGTGCTCGCGCCATCGGCACGTTCATCGTCAACCCGCAGATAGGCCAGTACAACATCTACATCGTCGTTCCGAGCGCGCACCAGATCCTCAAGTACCCGCCCGCGACCGACAACAGCGGCTACCCAGCGGCCGGCCGGGCCAACTACCTGAGCGTCGCCCAGGACGTCTCGACGGTCGACGATATGTACGTTGACGGGAAGGTGTACCTCGTCGACAAGGGCCAGATCACACAGTACGTCCTGGGCCAGGCAATCCACGGCTGGTCGCCCGACCCGCCCCCGGACACCCTGATCCGACCGAAAGCTCCCTACTACACTAAGCTGACGGCCGACAACCCGGCTCAGGATCAGGGCACGTTCTACGCCTACGACGGTCTCAATCGGCGCATCGTCGCCTTCGAGAAGAGCGACGGCTCCATCGTCGGGGAATACATAGTTCCGGCCAACACCCCCTGGTTCACCGCACTGACCGGCCTGTTCGTAACCACCGGGACCGGCGGCACCAACCCGACGCTGTACTGGACCGAGGGCGGCAGCCTGATGCGCGCCTCTCTCAATCCGAACAGCTCGCCGTCGCCAACTGCATCAGGCAGCGGGAGCCCTTCGCCGACGCCGGGCGCGAGCGCGACCAAGTAGGAACCGGCGTCTCCGCCGCGACGCCGGTTCCGGAGTGGGATAATCGGCCGATGGCAGAGTCGCTCGCCGAAGTCGTCGTCGAGAGCGTCCGGGTGCACATGCTCTCCAGTCAGCATGTCGTCCTGCTAAAGGAAACCGAACGCGAGCGCTACCTCCCGATCTGGATCGGGCCCTGGGAGGCCAACGCCATCGCCACGCGGCTCCAGGGTGTGAAGCCCGAGCGGCCCCTGACGCACGACCTGTTCGCAGCCACTCTGGCCGAGCTTGGCGTGACGCTTCGGCGGGTCATCGTCTCGAGCCTCGCCGATGAGACATTTCATGCCACTCTCGAGCTTGAGCGGGACGGCCAAACCTACGCCCTCGACGCCCGACCGTCGGACGCACTCGCCCTGGCCGTTCGGACCGGCGTCCGTATCTTCGCCTCGGCCGAGGTCCTGGACCGCGCTGGCGTGGAGCCGGAGATACAGGTCGACGAGAAGCTCGAGGTCTTTCGAGAGTTCGTCAACTCACTCGACGTGAACCTTGAAGAGGGTTTCCGAGAAGGGCCCGGCTCGGAGGGGTCACCCCGCGAGTGATCTCGCAGGGCAGTCGCCGCGCTCCTGCGTGGCTCCTGCGCCAGTCGCTCACGCATCTTCAAGTGCGCTCGCTGCGGTGCTCGTCGTTGCCTCTGCCTTGGCACGTCGGATCGGCGAGATGAGGTGCCCGACAGAATGGTCATCCGGCCTGATCGGCCGGATCCGCCCTAACCGAGGATGGGCTCGCCCTCCTGCATCGCGTCGCCGCGCCGGACCCATAGGCGGAATCGCAGCGACCAGAAGTCGCGAACCGCCCGGAGGACGACCCTTGGCTT
Organism: Candidatus Limnocylindrales bacterium; assembly: GCA_036404515.1. GTDB lineage: Bacteria > Chloroflexota > Limnocylindria > Limnocylindrales > CSP1-4 > Fen-1039. The sequence continues at coordinate 16,412 of DASWZK010000018.1, read as the reverse complement.
GGCCCCCGTGGGCGAGCCGGCCGTCCTCGGGTAGTGCGGCACGCCGACTTCCCCGATCCTGCGACCCTCGAAGCGAAGCTTGATGAGCAGTTCGGCCGTGAAGAAGGCCCCGCCCGAGGAGACGCGGATCGGAGTCAGCGCCTCGCGCTTGAACAGCTTGCAGGCACAGTCGATGTCGCGGACCCGGACTCCGAAGAAGATACGGTTGGAGAGGCGGTAGATGCGGGCGTACCAGCGCCGGATCGGCGGGTCGGCCCGCTTGAGGCGATAGCCCACCACCACGTCAGGGGCGTCGGCCCCGGCCAGGCGCCCGGTGAGGCGGCCGACGTCAGCTACCTTGAACTGGCGATCGCCGTCGATGAAGGCGATCAGCCCAAAGCGAGCGGCCTCGAATCCGGACCGCAACGCAGCGCCGTAGCCCAGGTTGGCCGGGTGGTGGACGACCCGGAACGTGTCCGGGTACCGAGCAGTTAGCTCGTCGGCGATTGCCGGAGTACGGTCGCGCGAGCCGTCGTCGATGGCGATGATCTCGAACTTCTCGGCCAGCGCGGGCAGGGCAACCAGAGCCTCATCGACAAGGGCCGCGAGATTGGCCTCCTCGTTGTGAGCGGGGAAGAAGAAAGAGAGTTCGGCGACGCGCGAGGCGGTTGACCCCGACGCCTCGTCTGCCCCGACCGGACCCGCATCTGCGCTCACTGGCCTGCCTTTCGACTGACTACCCGACTGATCGTGAAGCCCCCGTTGAGGCTGTACGTCTGCATGTCGTATTCCGTGCTGAGCGCGGCCATGCCGTCGACGCCGCCATCCAGCCGAATCGTGAAGACCGGCCTATTACCCAGGTATCTGTTGAAGACATCCTGAACGGTGCCCAGGTTGTCGTCCACCCGCGTGCTGTCGTCGATGATGTATATGTCGGGCCGCAGGCCAAGGACCTTCTGGCCGTACCACAGGGTGGTCGAGACGCTCCACCAGCTCATGATCACCGAGTTTGTCGGCAGCCCGCCGCCATCCGCCGGCGCCAGAACCGCGTTCATGAAGGCCGCGTCTGAGGTGCTGTCGGCCTCGCTCACCGCGCCCGGATCGCCGCCGCTCGCAAGGAGCTGCCGCTCGGGGACGACGCCAATGGTCGAGAACACCATCGCCGCCGCCACCGCAATCTCGCCGACCAGGATGACCCAGCCGACCTGACCTCCGTCGTCACGGCGAGTCCAGTAGGTTGGGCCCGTAGCGAGCCCGGGCACTGCCTCCTCCGGCTCAGCCGCCTCGGATTCCGCCGTTGCTTCACCCTCCGGCTCCATCGGCGCAACCGCCCCGATTGCCAGCCGGCGTCGCGCCTCCGCCACGATCCAGCCGACGAGGGCGACCAGGTCGGCCGCTCCGAGGCCGACCCACGTGAAGGCCACAAGGAGCGGCACGAGGTAGTAACGCTCGATGTCGGCGTTGGCATACGACGCTGCGAAGACGGACGTCGCCACGGCCGAGAGCCCGCTCAGGATGACGTAGCGCGGGCGTCGGACGAGGCTCGTGCCGAAGCCGACCGCGGCCAACATGCCGAACGGCCCGAGCCAGCCGACAAGGAGGTCCATCACCTGGCCCGCCTTGGTCGGGAGGTCGCCGAACGGATCCGAGAGGCTGCCCCGGAACTGCTCCGCCAGGACCACGTACTGGAAGCCGCTCCACGTGTCAGGGTGACCGTATACAAGAGGGGCGTTCATGGCGGCCCGGATTGGCAGCTCGCTGAAGAGGACCACGACGGCGACGACCAGCACGGCAACGCAGGCCACGATCGTCCGCGGGCGGAAGACGATCCGCCAGTCCGCCACCAGGACGAACAGCCCGATCGCTGGCGGCAGCAGCAGGGCAAGGGAGTGGTTGGCGACGGCCACGCCGTAGATGCCGGCCGCCACTACGAGCCATCGGTCAGCACGGCGGACCGTCTCCGGCTTGTCGCTATGGACCTGCCGGTCCCACGTCAACAGAACGACGAACAGGATCGCCACGAGAGCGAGGTGGAACATGTGCGGGTCGGCGTGAGTTGAGAGCCGCCAGAAGAGCTGGCTGCAGGCGAGCATCAGGCCCGTGGCCAGGGCGATCAGCCGCCGACCCGTCAGCACCTGGATCACACTGACCGTCCCGGCCACAGCCACGGCCGCCAGGATCGCCTGCAGCAGGTTCATCCGATAGGCCGGATCGCCGAACGGCTGGAGCACGATCGAGGCAAGCCAGCCCAGGATCACGTAGCTCGGGAAGCCGGTTGGATGGGCGGTCCCGAGAACCGGGCCGACGGTCTGGAACTCGGCCGTGTCCCAGTTCAGCACGCCCGGGGCGAGGGTTGGGATGACGAGAAGGAGCGTCAGCCCGGCCCCCAAGACCGGAGCCGCCGCCGCATCGAGTACGTCCGGGCTGGCGAGACGGCGGAGATCGGGTCGAAACCGCCTCAGGCGCTCACCAGCCAAGGATCACTCCCCAGGTGGTCCCCCAGAAGTTGACGACGATCGACGCGGCCACGAGCAGGACGACCGGCCACCGGCGGCCCAGCCGGCTGGCGCCCACGGCCACGAGGATCAGCGCGAACGGAGCGAAGTCGTTGCTGAAGCGGTAGCCGAACTGGACCCAGCCCTGGCTGAAGTGCATCAGATTCACGACTGCGATAGCCAGCACGGCAATGGTGGCGCCGGCGGTGGCCCGATCGATCTTCGCGCCTCCCAGGGGCCGCCAGGCAAGAAGGCCAAGTAGATACGCCGGGCTCGTCAACAGGATGCTGGTGCCAACGGCGTTGGGCATCACCAGCGGGCAGCTCGAGTCGAAGAGGCCCCGAGCGGTCGAGGTGACGCACGCGGCGGTGCCGTAGTCCGGGCCGTAGACGCCTACGGTGGGGGGCGTGATCTCGGGCGCTCCGAACAGCATGATCATCAGGTTGTGCGGCACGTAGCGAATGTCGCTGATGGCCCACCCGGCGTTGTAGCCGAGCACGGCGCCGTATTCCTGGAGCTCCTTGTGATACTGGAAGACGTAGGCCGGGTTGAAGAGGTAGCCGCTCGTCGCGTACGTGACCACCAGCAGTGTGACCAGCGGAACGGCTGCTCCGGCGCCAGCCAGGAGGCCGCGACGCAGCCACGTTCCTCCGCCCCCGACCAGCATCAGGAACGGGAAGCCGAGGAGGATGGTCAGACGGGCGGTGACGGCCAGTCCGAAGAAGATCCCGGCCGCGACCTGGACGGCCTCCGGGCTCGAAAGAGCGGTCTGCAGGCCGGCCATTGCCCGATCGACCCGGTTCGGCCGCCTGATGAGCTGTGACCACAATCCGACCACCGCCACAACAAGGATGGCGTCGATGACGAGCAGGATGGACGGCGCGACGGCGCCGGCCATGAGGAGAGCCGGCAGACCCGCGACAACCACGACCAGGATCGCGAACGGGGCAAGGACGGCAGGCTTGCCAGCAACCACGAAGGCCAGGGCGGCGGCCACGATGCCCAGAAGCAGGCCCACGCCGGCCATGACTGCCGCGGGAGTGCCCCCAGCGGCCTCGACCAGGCCCGAGTCGAGAGCGGCCGGAGGAGTGCCAGCGCCAGCGAGTACGAGGAGAATCCCCAGCAGCCCGGCGAGGGCCACAAGAAGGGCAAGCGTCAGCCGGCCACCCGGCAGGCCGAATCTGCGGATGCCTGCGACGACATCGCGGAGCGGCTGTGGGTCGCTGGCGTCACGGTCGGCCGATAGGGCGAGACCGAGCGATATCAGCAGGCAGGCAAGGGCAACGACGTGGGCAAAGAACCAGGTCGAGCCGATGGCCGCGGCGTACCAGAGCACGGTGCCCAGACCCAGGAATAGGGAGGTCAGCACTCGAATGTCGTGGCGTACCCGCAGGTAGCCGAGCATCCAGTAGGCGATGCCGACGTCGATCGCGGCGAAGACCGTGGCCAGCAATTGCTCGTTGGTGGCCAGGTGCCAGATCGCGACGAAGGGCAGATCGACCCAGGCGGGCAGAGGCGGGAAGGGAATGATGCCGAGGCCGGTAGGCTGGCCGGACGAGTCGAGGATCGGCATCACGTCCTGGTAGCCGGGCGTGGGGATGGCCGTCTTGCCCTCGAGCCAGGATTGGGCCTGCAGAACGAAGTGCAGGTATGTGTTGCCGCGGTTCGGCTGGCTGAAGTAGTAGACGATCAGGCACAGGATGACCAGGCCGATGCCCCACAACCGTCCGCTCAGGCCCGCCCAACCGCCGGTCCCGATCGCCTCCTCCGCCGGTCGTTCCGCCTCGGTCGGGGTGCTCGCTTTCAGGTCGCGCACCCCGTCCGAGCCCCCGGCCTGGGTTATACTCGGCTCCACCTCAACGCCCGCCCAGGAGGCTGTATCTGTTGGCAGGCCCGAGCTCGCGAGAGGGCAGCCCACGGGGGCGCGTGTCGGCGGGGACGAGCGGTGCCGTCACAAGAATTCCCGCCATCGTCGTTCTCCTGGCCCTGGGTCTGATCCTCCGCCTCATCATCGCATACGTCCTCTTGCCAGGGTCGGGCTTCCCTAACGACCTCGGGGCGTTCCAGGCCTGGGCCAACGACATCGCCCGCAATGGCCCCATCGGCTTCTACGACCGGGCGAGCTTCATCGACTATCCCCCGGTCTACCTGCTGTTGCTGGGTGCCGTCAGCCTGCTGACCGGCGGCAACATCGGCGAGGGCGTGAAGCTCGTGCCCATGTTTGCCGACCTGGGCCTGGCGGCCGTGGTGTGGCTCATGGCCCTCGAGATGGGGGTCACCCGCCGCCGGGCATTCATCGCGGCGGTGATCGTCCTGGTCAACCCCATCACCTGGTTCAACAGCGCCATCTGGGGCCAGGCCGACGCAGTCGGTTCGATCTTCCTCCTGCTGGGATTGCGTGAGCTGCAGAAAGACCGCCGCGAATCGGCCTCGGCGCTGGCGGTCCTGGCCGTTCTGACGAAGCTCCAGCTCGGAGTTTTGGGCTTCGTCGTTGGCTTCGTCGTACTTCGCCGGTCGCTGGCGCCCAAGACGGGTGAACCCGAGCCCGAACGGATCCTGAGTTCACTCGGTGCCGGCCTGGTCACCGCCGCCCTGATCTGCCTGCCTTTTACGGGGCTGGACCTGGTCGGCGCCGCCGGCCGGATCGCTACCGGCCCCGGGCTGGCCACGATCGCCGTCGGGCTCGTTGCCGGCGTCGGCGTGTTTTCTTTGGGCCGTCGGCATCTGCCGGTCGCGGATCTGGCCCGGCGGACGCAGGCCTCCGCCTTGCTCGGCCTCGGCACCCTCGTCGTCTTTGCCGGAATGGTTTACGACTCGATCGCCAGCCACCTGATCAACACCTTCGGCGAGTACCCGTACCTGACGCTGAACGCCTATAACCCGTGGGCGCTGGTCGCCGAAGGGGCCAACGCCATGGACCGCAGCCTGGCCTGGATCCACGACGCTCCCTGGACCGACGCCGCATCCGGCGCCAGCGGCACCGGATATCTCATAGGGCCGTTTCCGCCCTCGGTTCTCGTGCTGGCGCTGGTCATGGTCGTTCTTCTGGTGGTGGCCGCCCTCGCGGGCAGGAGGCTGAGCCGCGGTCTCGAGGACGCCCCCGACCCGGCGGCTGTCGACACTGGCGCTGACCTGGACGCGAGCCGGGGGGCTTCCCACAGGTTCCGGATGGAGTTCGGCGGCCTGTCGTACGCATTCCTGATCGCGGCCGCCGGCATCACCGCCGTGGTGCTGATCGGCATGACCGGCCTCTTGTACGCCGCGGTACTCGGCGATGGCCTCCTGTTGACGATCCTGATCGGGGTCAGCATCTGGGCGGCCTGGCGTGATGATGCGCAGTCGCTGCTCGTAGCTCTGACCGTCCTGACCATTGCCTTCTTCGTCGTGCCGACGCGAGCTCATGAGCGATACCTGTTCCCGTTCTTCGGCCTCGGCGCCGTCCTGCTCGTCGTTTCCTGGCGCTGGCGTGTGGCCTACGTCGTGCTCTCGGTCGTCAACGCAGCGAACCTGCTGGCCGTTCTGGTCCAGTACCAGGGCATCCCCGCCGCCGACGGAACGGTGGCCGGGACCCTGAACGATTGGGGTAACGGTTTGCTGTCGGCCAGGTGGTTCGACGGAATCATCTGGCCGATCGCCGTTTGCGGCGTGACGACGGGTCTGGCCATGGTCTGGGCGCTGCTGCAGCTCCGCGGCCGGGCCGTCGCGGCCCTGGATCGGGAAGTGACCCGGGCCGCGCTCGAGCCTGAGCCGGGGGGGTGGCCAACGTTCGGTCTGGCCGATTCGTACGGCGCGCCAATCCCTGCCACCGCCCCTTCCCTGGCGGCTGCTGGGTTTGCCTCAGGCGTTCCGGCCACCGAAGCTGTACCCGCCGACGCCGAGTCTTCCGTGGCGGTACAGACGGTCTACACGGCGACCGGCGAGCCCGATCTGGAAGGCCCGGAGTATGCACCGAGCGCGCCGTATGACCTCAACCTTGCCGATGAGGACGAGTACTGGGCCGAGGATGACTCGGAGGGAGAAGATCGACCGCGGTACGTGCCCCGCCTGGTCATGTCGCTGTGGCGCCGGCTGGCCCGCCCCTCATCGCATCCCGACAGATCCGCCTCACTCGATTCGGAGCCGCGCGGCCGCGTCGACAGGCTGGACCTGTGGGTGGTAGTGGCCCTGGTCGTGGTCACCCTGTCGTTGCGGGTGTACCGCCTCGGCGAGCCGATGCAGATGTACTTCGACGAGGTGTATCACGCTCGGAGCGCCACCGAGTTCCTGCAGGACTGGCGCTACGACATCCCCCACGACATCTACGAGTGGACTCACCCGATGCTGGCCAAGTACGCCATCGCGGGCGGGATCACGCTCTTCTCCGACGACAAAGTCACGGCCACCGGCGATATCAACGCCACTGTCAAGGCCACGCTCGTCCAGCCGCGCACCGCGACGTCGCCCGGGGCCGACCCGAACAACCCCAACTCGTCCGACCCGAATGCCCGATTCGGCGACCGTCTCTTCGTGGCCACCGGGTCCGACGTCCTCGTATACGACCTCCAGACCCGAGCTCTCGTCCAGACGTATTCGATACCAGGGGCCGAGTCCTTCTCGACCGTGGGCCCCACCGGGCTGGTCTACGTCGGGTCATCGAGCGGGCAGATCTACCGAATCGACACCAACAACCTCGATGATCTCCAGAACGGCGTGACGACGACGGTCAAGCCGCCCGTTGAGCTGGGCGTGAGCGCCGGCCTGTCGATCACGCACCTGTACTCGGGCACGCCGCCGTACCTCCTGGCGGCCGACAACTCGGGCAACATCGTATCGATCGACCTTAACCAGAACGGCGGCTCGATCTCGGCCCGAGGCGTCGTTCCCGGGGCCGCCGACTTCGCCGACCTCGGCCTGGGGCCGGCCGTGCTCATCAAGAACGCGTCGTCGACATCTTTAGCCTCCCAATCCTCCATGCCGCCGACCGGCTCCACGACGACGCCGTCGTCGGAGGCGCAGGCCCTCGCCACTGCCCTCGGGTTGGATGCGGCGTCGGTCCAGGCAGCGCTTGACGCGCCGTCCACGCCCGGCGTCCCGCAGGCGCTGAACCTCGGACCACTCAGCTCCGATCAGGTCACGGCCGTCCAGAATCTGGTCGCTGCGGGCCAGCTGCCCGATGTCCAGCTCGCAACCTCTGATCCCCAGGTGATCGTCGCCTACCAGGGCGGCATCGGCCTGCTGGACGTGAGCCACCTGATCCTCACGCCGGCCATCCCGACGGACTCGCCGGCGACCTCAATCGCCATCAACACGAACACCGACGGATCGATCAACTACAGCCAGGATTCCTACGTTGCGGCCGGGAACTCCATCGTCCTGATCCAACTCGACACGACCGGCAACTCCGGGACCGTGACCAAGGACGGGACTCAGCCGCTACAGACGATGCCAGGCGTGGTCACGCAGGTCGTCTTCGACGGTGCCACCCGGGTCGCCCAGGCTCTCGGGCGGACGCCCGACGGAACGGGCTGGACCGTCTACGCCATCGAGACCAACGGCAACGCCGTCTTCTCGGATGCTCCGCTGCCATTCCAGCCGGTCGCAATCGGCCTCGACTCGACTCCGCAGCTGCCGGGCACCGATCGAGAGGAGGTCCTTGCCCTCGCCCCGAACGGTTCCATCGCCTCCGTCGACGTCGGCCAGTTCGCGTTCTCGTGGCGCATCGTCGGGGTCATCTTCGGCGTGCTGATGGCCGCCTGCCTGTATCTGCTGGCCCGGATCCTGTTCCGCCGTCGGAGCATCGGTCTGCTCGTCGCGCTCTTCTCGGTGATCGACGGGATGTTCTTCGCCCAATCGCGCATCGCCATGAACGACACCTACGTCGGCGGCTTCCTGTTACTCGCCTACCTGATCTTCGCGATCATCTGGCTGGATGTCTGGAAGAACCGGATCGCCTTCTGGCTCGGCATGCCGATTCTCGGGGTCCTACTCGGTCTGGGCCTGGCTTCGAAATGGGTCGCTCTCTATGCCATCGCCAGCATCGGAATCCTGATCCTCATCCGGTCCGCCCTCGGCAGACTCATCACGATCCTCGGTTTCGCCGCCGCGACCGGCATCCTCGGCTCAATGGCCATCAACGAGATGGTCACCCAGCCCGGCACCGGCAACCCGACGGCCGTGGTGCTGCTCATCGGCCTTGCCCTGGCCGTTGTGGTAGGCGGTTTCGTGTGGGCCATGTCCACTCGAACCACGCCCGACAAGGTCGTCGTCGGGGTCGTGACGGCTGTGGTCGCCGCGGGCTTGTTCGGGGCCACTCTTGCACTGTCGCCGGGCACGGTTGAGAACGGCGCCCCGAACTACACCTTCTTCCTGATCATGCTGGCGATCACGGTCATCGCGGCCGCCGTCAACGCCTACCACCCGATCGCATGGACTCGCGAAGAGTTGAGGTTCGGGATCGGCGCCCCGATCGTCGTAGGTGTGCTGGCCGGTCTCGTCGGCCTATTCATCGTCCTCGCACCTACAAGCTTCACGGCCTTCCTGCGCGGCACCTATCCGGCGCTCGGGACAGGTCTCGTCAAGTTAGGAGTCGTCGGCATCGCGGCCGGTGCCGCGGCGGCCGCCGGCTTCTGGTACGCCGGAAGGCTCGGCTTCGGGCCGCTGGCCGCGCCACCCGGTCCGGACGACCCGTCGAGGTTTGCCGACCCGCCGGCGCCTGCCCCAACGGGGTGGTTGCGCCTGGGCACCGGTTTCGGCCTCCCCGCGGCCTGGATGAGTGCCTGTCTCCTGGTCCTACCGATCGTCGTCTACGTGGCCCTGTACATCCCGTGGTCCATGCCGTGGCAGCCGCAGACCGAGGCCACCGGCCAGCTGCCGGCCATCGCGTGCTGGCACATCGATACGAGCACCGGCCAATGCGACAACGCGTGGCCGGCCGGGCACACGGGTCAGACGCTCTGGGATCTGACCATCCAGATGTACAACTACCACAACGACCTGAGAGCCTCCCACCCTGCAGCGTCGCCGTGGTGGGCCTGGCCCATGGACCTGAAGCCGGTCTGGTTCGAGAGCATCGGCTACGCCGGCGACACCGGCTCGATGATCTATGACGGCGGCAACCCGGCCCTGTGGTGGATGGCCATTTTCGCAATGGGCTTCATCTGCTGGCAGGCCTTCAAGCGGCGTAGCCTCGGCCTCGCCCTGATCGCCGTGGCCTTCTTCTGGCAATGGGTGTCCTGGTCGCGAATAGATCGGGCGGCGTTCCAATACCACTTCTACACGGCTTTGCCCTTCTTCCTGTTAGGGCTGGCCTACTTCCTGGCGGAACTCTGGCACGGGCCGTCGCGCCTGACCTGGCTGCTGGCCAGGTTCGCCGCAGCCGCGGCGCTGCTCTTCTCGGCCGTCGTATGGCTGCTGAAGTACCCGCTGTGCGGTCTCGCTCGGGTGAGCACGTCCGATTACTTCGGCAACACGATCTGCGGCTCGGGCACCGGCGATGTCCGGATCGAAGCGCGCGTCTTGCTGATCGCCATCGTCCTCGTTGCGGCGCTGGCCGCGCTGGCATTGGTGCTCTGGCGACTCGAGCGCCGCCAGGACGCGGGTCGCGAAGACCGATGGTGGATCGCACAACTGCTCGTGCCCGTAGGCATCGCCGGCGTGCTGCTGTGGTGGCTGGGCCAGAACGGTCCACGCGATCTCATCTTCGAGGCCGCTCTCCCGTCCGACGGGATCGCCCTGGTCCTGTTGCCGGTCCTGGCGGTCTTCGCGCTCCTCGCTCTCAGGGCCCGCAACCCGCGCCGATTCGTCCTCGGCGTCTGCGTATTCGGTATCGCGGCGTTCGCGGTCCTGTACCCGAACCTCTCGGCTCTACCGATGCCCAACTCGATAATCAGCGTCTACAACGCACTGTTGCCGACCTGGTTCTACGGCTTCCAGTTCTCGACCAACCTGCAGCCATCCACTACGGTCAGCCCGCTCGGAACGTGGTCGATCGCCCTGGCGGTGTTCACCATGCTCGTGGCCGGGGCCGTCGCCTGGGCTGCCTGGGAGCGGCGAGTGGTCATCGGCTTCCGCCGATGGCGGCTGCTTTCGGTCGGAACTGAGGCTCCTGCGGCGACCGAGCCAGCCGGGCCTGATCCAGCCGGGCCTGATGCGACCCCCTCGGCCGGCCCCTCCGCACCGAAGATGTCACGCAAGGACAAGCCCCCCAACTGAGCCCGGCGGCCAGCGGCCGAGTCGCGGCTCGATAGGCTGGCCCGGACTCACCCGACGTCGCGTCGGCCGTCAGTCCTCGCGTTCCACGAGGGCCGAATGTGGTTCGAGCGGAATCTCGGCTGCGAACCGTGGCGGCAGCTGGCCCTGGGCCGCGAGTCGGCGGATGACGAAGCCGTAGTACTCGTCGACCTTGGCCGTGACGCGCTCCCAGCTGAACTGATCGGCTCGCTCAAGTCCCGCGGCCCCCATGCGAGCCCGCAGGGCCCGGTCGGCCAGCAGCTCCGAGATGCCAGCGGCAAGCCCCTTGGCGTCGTGGGGCTGCACCAGGATCCCCTGGCGACCGCGCTGGACCACGCCCTTGTAGCCGTGGATGTCGCTGCATACGATCGGGGCGCCGGCGGCCATGGCCTCCAGCAGCACGATCCCGAACGACTCGCGCCCGGTGGCCGGCGAGACGAAGACGTCGGCCGTGCGGAATAGCTGTGCCTTCTCCGCGTCGCTGACCCGGCCCAGGAACTCAACGTGCTGGAGGCCACGGGTCATGACGTAGCGGCGCGCCTCGCGCTCCTGCGGTCCGGAACCGACGACCAGGAGCCGGCACTCGATGCCGCTCTTGCGCATCAGACGGAAGGCCTTGAGCAGGTCGGGCAGGCCCTTTCGGTCCTCCAGGCGTCCGACGAAGAGAACGTTGGGACAGCCGTCCTGCCAGCGGGCAACGGGCACGGCGCGCTGGAATCGGCCCACGTCCACGCCGTTGGGGATGACCTTGTAGTCGCCGGGGAAGAAGCGATCGACGAAGTGCCGCGCCGCGGCGCTGACCGCGATTCGGCCGTGGAGTCGACTGGCGTAGCCCTGGAGCGTCCTGCTGCCCAGCTCCATGGCCGGCGAGAAGCCCGCGTAGGCATGGAACGTGGCGATGTTCACGCTCGTCGACTGGCGAAGCACCACGAGCGAAAGGAATGGCACGAAAGGCTCGTGGAAGTGGAGCAGGTCGAACCGTTCCTGATCGAGGACTCGCCGGACCTGCGACACGTAGCGCGGCGAAAGCGTGATCGTTCCGACGGAGCCGTTGCTGGGGACGCTGAAGCCCTTCCCGATGCGGATGACGTCGCCCTCGGACGATCGCTGCAGGCCATGGCTGCTGGTCAGGATGCGGACATCATGGCCCCGCAGGCGGAGGTTCTCGTAGAGGAAGCGGACGTGCTCGTTCACGCCCCCGGGCAGCGGGTAGACATACGGCGTGACGAGCCCGATCTTCACGCAGACGGCTCCTCCGCTTCGCGCTGCTCCGCCGATTCGGCCATGTGGCGCGCCCTGCCTCGACTCGACAGGTACTCCGCCTCGAGCTGCCTCTGCAGAGCCAGCTCATCATGGGGTACGCCCAGGTCCCGCGGTGAGTCGTCCCGCAGCAGGTTGCGCCGGCCCCAGCGAGCCACGTCTCGGGCCTGCTTGCGAACCTGACGGCCGTAGATGAAAGCCTCGCGCAGGAAGCCCCAGTCCACGCAGCCTCCACTCGTGGCACGCTCGACAAGAGCGCGCCGGTAGTCCTCCGCCGTGGAGCCTTGAAAGTAGGTCCGGCCGTCGCCGATTGTGTCGAGGGTGTGGCTGTCGCTGTTGCCGACGACCGGCAGGCCGAGTTCGGCCGCCAGTCGTAATGTGGCGGCGCGGCCGTACCGCCCGGCGGTCGAGGGATTGTATCCTTCGAGGCCGTCCCAGTAGACCAGCGGATCGCTGGAGCCGTGGACGCGCAGGATGGCGTGTCTGCGCATCCCCAGGGTGAACGCCGAGAATGGGTGCGGCACTATCGCCACTCCGCCTTGCTCGTGGATCTCCGCGACCGTGGCTTCGAGGAGCTGGTTCCGCTTCAACTGCGCCTGCAGGAAAAGGCCGAGCAAGTGGCCGCTGCGCGTCGTGACCTCTTCGCCGACGATTACTTCCACCCGACTGCCGCGTGCGCGAGCCAAACGCCGGCACTCGATCGCAGCCTCGATGCGTTCGTGGTCGGCGATGGCAATCACGTCCAGGTCGGTGCGGCACTCGACGTGGTCGAGGATCTGGGCGGCCGACGCCGTCCCGTCCGAGGCGATCGAATGGATGTGCATATCCGCCTGACCCAGGCGAGGCGTTTGGCCAAAGGTCACGCTTCGTCTCCGTTGTCGCGCATCTCCGGCTTCTCCAGATCGGGCCAGATTGGGTGGAACACGGCCAGCCACTGTTCCGGTGCGTCGATGATGATCCGTTCGAACAGCCGCGCTTCCTCGCGGGCCATCGCCCTGCTGCGTTCCCGCCTGCTCGCGCCCTCCGGCGCCTGAAGATGGAACAGGTTGCCAAGATAGCGACCCGGCCCGACTCGCCGCACGCCCGAAACGTATATCGGCGCACCTGTCTCGGTGGCCAGCAAGACGGGTCCGGCCGGGATCTTCGTCCGGGCCCCGAAGAGTTCGACCTCGATCCCGCCACCGGTGATGGCGCGGTCGGCGATGAGCCCGACCGGCTCGTTCCGACGGAGCGCCGCCAGCAGCTCCACGGCGGCCTCTTCCAGGGATACGATGCGGACCCCGATGGTGGCCCGTGTCGAGAAGATGTACCGCTGGACGCGGGCGTTGGCGACCGCTTCCATCGGGGCAACGATCGGGCCAAGCCGATGGACGGCGAAGAAGCCGGGCAGCTCGATCGCGCCAAAATGCAGGCCGACCAGGATGAGCGCCCGGCGCTCAGTCATCCAGGCGGCGACTTCGTCGGGCGTTTCGAGAGCGAGCCGATCGTTCACCAAATGGGCCGTGAACCTGGGCGCCCGGGCCATCTCCAGGTAGTAGCGGGCATGGTTCACGAAGGCCAACCGCACGAGTCCCTCGAGCGCCCTCGGGTTCGTGGCGGCTGCTCGGTACCGCTCGGCTCCCTGGCCGTTGGCCGCCATCCACTCGACGACGCGCTGGAGGTTCCGGCGGGCAAGGTCGCGCCGAGCGGCCGAGACTCGATACGAGACACCGCCGGCCAGGTCGGCCAGGGCCCAGACCGCTCTCTCTGGCATGTGCAGGATCAGCTTCAGTGCGCCGATTACGACGACCGCGATCAGGCCGTCGGCGACGCGGTGCCGAAGCCCGTGCCGCCGCGCGGGAAGCTCGCCGACCGCGGGCGACGCGTTGCCCGTCATTTCTCCTGGCGCCTCGGCGTCTCGCCGCCGTCACTGGCCGTGCCCGGGCCGCCGTTCGGCGCCGCGCCCCTGGCGTCGTTCGCCATGGCCGCGCGGTTCCGCGCCTCCAGCCGGGCCGCTTCCTCGGCCGTGGCCGGCCAGATCGGCTTGAAGTTGTACCACTGCTCCGGTGCCGACCCGATGTGGCTCTCCAGGGCCGCGGCGATCTTCTGCGTCGCGATCGCAAGATCCGACGGGGAGTTCGAGGGAACGAGAATCGCGTCGTCGGCGGCCGCCCGGAAGGTCCCGTTGCCCACCCGCTTGACCGAGAAGGGGACGATCGAGGATCCATGCCTGGCTGCCAGCAGGGCGGGACCGGCCGGCAGGGTGGTCCACGAGCCGAACATCTTGACCGGGATGCCGTCGGGTCGATAGCCCCAGTCGACGAGAAGGACCAGGCCTTCGTGGCGTCTGAGCGCACCGTAGACGCCACGAAGGTTGCGCCACGAGATCATCTTGACGCCCCAGCGTTCACGCTGGCGCTCGAACAACTCGTAGAGTTCGCGGTAGGAGCTGTCGTCTCCAACGACGTTGATCTGCAGGCCCACCTTGGCAAAGGCGGCCGCGGTCGCTTCGTTGTTGCCCAGATGGGCCGCGACCAGGACCACGCCCTTGGACGCGTGGAAGACCTCGAGGAACCTGTCGAGGCCGTGAACGTCGAGCAGGCCGTCGACCTGCTCCGGCTTGAGCCACGGCAGGCGCATGAGCTCCATGATGTAGCGTGAGTAATTCCGATAGGCTGCCCGGGCCATGTGGCCGGCCGCCCTGTCCTTGGGCGGCACGCCGAGAACGTGGCCGAAGTTGGCTCGCAGCCAGCGGCGGCGTGTCGGGCTGGCGGCGTAGCCGACCATGGCGAGCCAGCCGCCTACCCGGTACGTCGGGCCCGCCGGGAGGTGGCCGACGATCCACGACGCGGTGCGCCAGAAACTCACCGCCGTCAAGCCCGCTAGGTGCGTGAAGAAGGTCTCCTTCTCCATGCGGTGCGGTGCTTCGAACGTCCTGGTTGGCTCGGCTCTGGCCTCGCCTGACCTCCTGGCCACGCTGCGGCGAAGCCTCGCGGGCGCCGCCGCATTGCTCCCAGGTGCGGTCGTGGTCTCGGTCGAGGCGTCGGACGCCGGGCCGGGAGACCCGGCCACGGCGTCCTTGCTCACCGGTTGCGAACCTGCGCTCAACGCTTCCGAACTCACGGGGTCTCGACGGCCGCCTTGCCGCCGCGGAGCGGGGCCGGCCTCTTGACCCTCTTGGGCAGAGTCTCGGTGCCGACGAGCGTCTCGTTGTCCTCGCCGCGGATGAAGGCCTCGACGCGGTTGAAGGCGACATCGTCGTGGAGCTGGATCGGCGGGCTCTTCTTGAAGTACGCCGATGGAGCCACGAGCGCGCCCTTGAGACCGCGGTCCAGGCCGAGCTTGAGGCAGCGGACGGCGTCGATGACGACACCGGCGGAATTGGGGCTGTCCCAGACCTCGAGCTTGAGCTCGAGGTTGAGCGGCACGTCACCGAAGGTCGTGCCCTCCATCTTGATGTAGCAGAACTTGCGGTCGAGCAGCCACGGCACGTGGTCGGAGGGGCCGACGTGGATGTTGTCCGGATCGAGGTCGTAGTCGAGCATGCTGGTGACGGCGTTGGTCTTGGAGATCTTCTTGGACTCGAGGCGCTCGCGCTCGAGCATGTTGAGGAAGTCGGTGTTGCCCCCGAAGTTGAGCTGGTAGGTCCGGTCGAGGCGGACGCCGCGGTCCATGAAGAGGCGCGTGAGGACGCGGTGGCTGATCGTCGCGCCGACCTGGCTCTTGATGTCGTCGCCGATGATGGGCAGGCCCTTCTCGGCGAAGCGGCGCTGCCAGTACGGCTCGCGGGCGATGAACACCGGGATGCAGTTGACGAAGCCGACGCCGGCCGCGAGGGCCTGCTCGACATACCACTTGGTCGCCTCCTCGCTGCCCACGGGCAGGTAGGAGATCATCACGTCGACCTTGCGCTCCCGCAGGATCCCGACCACGTCGGCGGTGGGCCCGGGCGCCTTCTCGATGATCGCTGATAGGTACTTGCCGAGACCGTCGTGGGTCATGCCGCGATCGACCTTGACGCCGAGGTCCGGGACCTTGCAGAAGACGAACGTGTTGTTCGGCTTCGTATAGATGGCCTCGGATATGTCCTTGCCGACCTTGTTCTTGTCGATATCGAAGGCGGCCACAAAGTCGAGGTCGCGGACGTGGTAGCCCCCGAGGTTGACGTGCATCAACCCGGGCACAAAGTCGGTCTCGGCCGCGTTCTCGTAGTAGTAGCGGCCCTGGACGAGGCTGCTCGCGCAGTTGCCGACGCCGACGATCGCGACGCGGATCTTTCGGCCGCGCTCGGGCGTGCGGCCCTTGTCAGTCACCGGCGCCGTCCCGTTCGCGGCGTCGCTGCTCAACTTGTCGCTCACTGTGCTCCTTGCTCCTCTTTGCGAAGCTGCGTACGAACGTGCCAGGTCCGCTGGACTGCGGTGATGCTGGCGGTGACGACGATTAGGCCGAGGGCAAGCGCCAGCCAGAGCTGACCGCGCGCGCCCGGGGCGA
>DASWZK010000017.1:0-2427 GCA_036404515.1 Candidatus Limnocylindrales bacterium | reverse complement strand
CCGCAAGACGCTCGAGTACCAGACTCCGGCCGCTATGCTCGCAGCGATCGTTGCGTCGACCCCCTGAACCCACCCCTACTTTCGGGACGGGTCCAGCGGCGCCACGAGCACACCATTACCTGATAGGGGCTACATCGCTGAGATGCCACGCCGCTCAGCGCGAGATGTCGCGGCTGCGCAGCCCCCAGCCACCGACCGCCAGGCCGCCGACGGCAAGCACAATACAAGCCACGACCCCCACGGGATCCCACTGTCCGACCATCGGCTGGCCCAGGTGCGAAGTCAGGGCGATCTGGTGGAACCAGTTCGGCAGGCTCAAAGCGGGCGACAGCAGGTCGATGAGGTAGGTCGCCACGACGACGAGGGCCACGATCTCCGCAGCGACGGAGGTCCTCCATCCCCCGACGGCGAACCCGACCCCAACCAGCGCTGCTGCGTACAAGCCAAGGACGATCGTGCCAGCCATGGGGGTCAGAGCATCGCTCCCGGACGCGGCCGCGCCGAGGTAGACGCAGACGGCCATGATCGCCGCTATGACGACGATCCCGGCATACACCCCCAGCCCGCTGAGGATCGCCCAGCGCGGCCGGGCCAGCGGCGTGGATACCAGAGGCTTGCCCTATGGCTGGCCGACGTCTCGGCAGAGGCCACCCTCCCCCAGACCTCCGCGGAGGTCGGCGGCACGCTGGAGCGCTCGACGGACCCGGATTCGCCAGCGGTTGGGCCGGCCAGATGAGTGCCCTTGCCTTGACGGCGCGTCAGAGCGTTCATGGACCCATGGCCGTATCGATCATCTATGTCCGCCATTCATACAAGGAGGCGAGTGCGGCGGATGTGTCCGACGAGATGCAGGAAGCCGCCTGTCGGGCCCTGCTGCCTGCCGGGACGTCGATCCGGGTGATCAGCGACTCAGGTGGACACAACTCTGGCTTCACCGCTGACCGAGATGGCTACCAGGCACTCCTCGCGGCCCTCGCCGCCGGCGAAGTCGCCGCCATCGCCGTGTACGACCTGTCTCGCCTCGCCCGCAACGCCCGCCTGATGCTCGACCTGCAACACGAGCTGGAGCGCCGAGCGGTGCCGCTGCTCGTCGCCAACCTGCCCGGCGCCAGCTTCGACGGAGCAGCTGGGCGGCCAGGTATGTCTGGCCGCCCAGCTGCAGCGCGATCTCGACTCCGAGCGCATGAGCGGCATGCAGCACCGCCTCTTCGAGGACGGCCGCCACCGTGGTCACGATCCGTTCGGTTACCGCAGCAGGCGCGATGGTGCCGGCAACCTTGTCCACCCGCGTGAACTCGCGGTTGTGCCCGAGGAGGCCGAGGTCGTGCGGCGGGTCTGGCAGGAGCTCGAGCAGCACTCCCTGATCGAGGTAGCCGAACTTCTGAACCGCGAGGGCGTGCCGCGTCGGGGCGCCCTCTGGACACGCGATGCGGTCAAGGACATCTCCCGGCGAGGGCGCATGTACCTGGGCTACGTCGTAGAGAAGCGAGGGCGCGACGAGCGCCCCGGACGCCACGTGCCGATCCTTACCGAGGTCGAGTACAACCGCACTATGGCCGCCATTGCCGCCCGGACTCGGGTCGGCAACAAGCCGGCGCCGTTCCGCAGCTACGCCCTGCGCGGCCTCGTTCAGTGCGCCTGCGGCACCCGGATGAGAGGCGAGGCCCACCTCCAGCGCGGCACCGAGGTCCGCTACTACCGCTGTCCGACCCTTGGCTGCCGCGCCCGGCGCTGCCCGGCCGATATGCTCGAAGGCCGGGTGATGTCCAGGATCGCTTCGGCGGTCCTGCCCGACCCTCTCATCGAGGAGGCCCGCGTCGAGCTTCGGGGGCGGCCCGAGACCCCGCGAACGGTTGCGGCCGGTCGCCAACGGGCAAGACTTCAGACCCGTCTGGAGCAGCTCAAGAAGCAGCACGGCTGGGGCGACATCAGCGATCGGGAGTACCAGTCCGAGCGCGACGCCGTTCAGGCGGCTCTGGCCCAATTGCCCGACGGCGACCGCATCCGGACCTTCGACGCCTACCGAGCGAATCTCCTGGCCCTGCCCGCAGCCATCGCCGTGGCGTCACCGGCGAGGCAGGAAGAGCTATGCCGCATTGTGGTCGAGCGGGTCGTGGTGAACGACCTAGAAGTGGAGGACATCACCTGGACGCCGCCGGCAAGGCCGTTCTTCGAAAAACAGCAGGAGTGCCCCCAAGGGGGCTTGAGGACCCGCCCGCTGTTAAGCGATGACCCCTTGGCGTGGTTCGTGGCATGAAGCGCACGACCGAGCGCCGCGTGGCCCCGTGTCGGTGCGTGGGGCGCCCACAGGGGCCCGAACCCGAGCCGGTCGGCTGGTGTAAGCCGCTGGCGCATCCACCGCGGCCCCGGGCTGCCCACCCGCGCTACATCCCGACAGGCGCAGGAACCTTCTCAGGCGGGTGGAGC